>JAPOKZ010000079.1:0-2987 GCA_029977385.1 Methanobacteriota archaeon | reverse complement strand
GTCCCAAATCCAGTCGATAATCCCGCTCCAGTCGGGGTCACTCATGTCAGTCGAAGATCTGCCTTGGAACATCGGATCGGCATCGAAGCTAGCACTCCCATCGAATCTAACCAAATCTCCAGGCGCAATGAATGCTCCCCCATCTTCAGTTTGAGGGACGCGCCAGACTATGCTCGAATCACTAGCCTCAGGAATTTTGGACAAAATCTCTCCTTGATCACTAGGACAACTGAATGAGATATTTGGAATTGGGAGCGGATTTTCGATATATATTAGGAAAGTCTTGGGTGCAGAATCGAGCCCCCTCTCATCCAAAACAACCAATGAGATACTGTATAGTCCGGGCTGTGAGAATGTCCTGCTAACAGATGTCGTGTTTTCTATCGGGTCTTCTCGATCCGAGAATGACCATGAATGAGATAGCTCGGAGGAGTCGCCATCCGGATCGAATGATGAGCTACTGAAGATGTAAGTATCCCCAATCTGTCCATCTAACGGCCTCTCGAAGAGTGCTACGGGGCGCTGGTTCAGTATATTTACAGTCAGATGAGCAACTGAGACGTTTCCATCATCGTCAACCACCTCTAGTGTTGCATTTTTTTGACCGGGCTCTCTCCAACTCACCACGGGGTTGGATTCTAGGGAACTCGTCTCCGAGAAGTCGGATGCAAGTGAAACCCCTTCTCCATCAAGATTTACCCCTTCATCGAAGGTCCACCTGTATTCTACGATTACTCCATCTTCATCTAGGAAAACGTCTGGCATCATTAGTGGTGTCACAGCAAATGCCTCTAATCCCTCAGAAAATACCTGATTTGGCTCCCGATTTAGGACCTTAACTAGTACCGTTTTCTGAGAAGATTGGAACCCATCGCTAACAAACAGCTCTAGAGAATAAATAGTGCCCTCGCCGCTACCATCCACCCACAAGTGACCAACCTCATATAGTCCAATACCCGATTCAATTTCACCATCCCCCCAGTTCCATGAGAAAAATAAACGACTGACTGGAACATTGTCTGAGGTTCCGAATGCAGAAAATTGCACTCTCTGGTTTGTCTGGACAATCAGCTCTTCTAGAATAGACACTCCATCAACAGATATATCGGGTATGGGCTGAGAGGTGTCATTGACCGATACTTCCCAAGATTTAGACTCTGAGAAGTAACCCCCTTGGTCCTCAACAACTAGGGTAATCACGTAGTCCCCCTCTTGGGTGAATGTGTGGACTGGATTTTTCAGACTAGAAGAATTACCATCGCCTAGTTCCCAGATATATGATTTCAGACTGTCATTATGGCCAAATGAACCATTTTGAAATCCAAAACCCCACGAGTCATAGCCGCCTCCAAAGATGTACGTTGGCAACCATGTCTCAGTCTGGTTCGACGAAATTGATCCCGAACTCTCCGGCTTCATATTGAATATCTCAAGGGGAAGGGTCTGAGCTATATCCTGTAATTGCCCTGTTATATCGCTGGCTCTCGCTGTTATTGTCCATTCAGCTGTGAATGGCGGGGTGAACCATACAGATCGAACCTCAGGCTCGGAGTTACTTGCAGATATTGTAAATTCCGAGGAATCATACAAGGAATTCTCAGTGAATGCGGATAACTCGACGGATAGGGTTTCGAAGAATGCACTGGAACTGACGCTTATTCCTATTTCCACACTATCGTCCTGTAAATCTCCATCTCTGTCGAATCCCTGTACAGTTTCGATAGTTAATTCCGCAGGATTCGTGACCTGGCTGGCACTGACCGAAAAACTACCAGTTGGATAGCTCCCTCCAGATAGAACCCCGCAGTTTGCGAAATCGAAGTCACAGTCATCCACTAGAGAGTTGTACCACACAAGAAGCCACACTTCACTGGTCACATTTCCGAATCCATTGACAAGTCCAGTCCCCCTCCCGTCTTCAGAGTCTATCCTCAGTCTTTCCATTGTCCATGTGCCGGTGGAATCTTCCTTGGACAAAACTGCTCCTTCGAAACCAAATCTATCCGGTTGTACGAGGATGCTCAATGGGTAACCATCCCCATCAGAAAATCTGAATGTTTTGAGTCCCCAACCCTCCAATGAGTGCCCGGAAGATTGCCATGCCTCCGACCAATCACTGTTTTCAGCGCTAGCTACGCCTCTGCAGAATCCTCCCGATGAGCAGTCATCTACCAAGTCGATTTCAGAGAATCCGAATGCTCCCTGATCACTGTCCAGAGTTATCGCAGCACTGAAGTTTGCAAATATTTCACTCATTGTCAAACCAATCGGTGTCGATCCAGGGGCCGGATTTCTAGCCATATTCTCTATTCCATTTCCACCTAGGGAGGGATTAGAAATCAACTGACTGATTCCTGTAGACCCCCCTAGTTTGTCTGCTAGGTAAGAAAGGAAAAGAAAGCTAGAACCCATGTCGGAGGTACGTCCATCCCACCATCGAAGACTCGTAGTGGAATTTTGAGTCCAAGAGTTGGCTTTTTCCTCCAGATTCTGAGACGCACCATAGTTCATGAACTCAGATAGCCCAGCAGCACCCTCTTTTACCCAGAGATACTCAAAAGGATCGTTATCATGATGGATTAACTCGCCGAACTCGTTGGATAGTACCCTATTTCTCACAGAAATATCGTCGATGTCGATAAATACCGACTCCCGCAATGTGGAGACGCCAGTCTCGAAGTACCCCTCATCCCCATTAGGGCCATCAATGGGAATTATTACTATCTCTATCTGACAATTCCCATCGATATCTGGAGGGACTCCGAAGAAACTCGTAGTTGTTGGGAAAATGATAGATTCCCAGTTAGAAACAATATCATTCAGAATGGTGGAGGAGACTATTTGCCCGTCTTCAACAAGTATTGCAGAATTTGAGGAAATTTTCTCAACAGTTACTGCAAACGTACCATCACTGGTCGTGATATTGTCCTCGTCACCCACCGACCATGAGTTCTGACAGCTCCTAGGTTGGCCAGATGGGGAAAATC
>JAPOKZ010000060.1:0-5281 GCA_029977385.1 Methanobacteriota archaeon | reverse complement strand
CGTGAGAGGAGAGGGAGGGGGCGAGAAGGCCCAGCGCTGGGTCCACGTAGGGACCGAGGAATCGTACTTGTGCGTCGAGGACAGGGGCGCCACGGAGAGGGGGCCACACAGGCCCTACGTCCATCCAGGGATGAATCACATTGGCTTCGTCGTCAGTGACGCAGCAGCCACAGCGGAGCGCCTGTTAGAGGCTGGCTACGAGCAGGGCGCAACCTACGCCGACCATCCTCACCGGCACAGGTACTACTTCTTCGACCATGATGCGAACGAGTACGAGTTCGTCCAGTACCTCAGCGAGGACCCATCAGAGAGGAACGAATACTAGGGCCCTCTGGCTCCTGTGTGGCGTTATATGGCGCACCTCCCTCTCAAGGTCGAGCACCATGGATAGGGGACCGCGACTGTTCACCCCCGTCCTCGTTGTGGGTTCGATAATCGTCTTGGTGGGCTTCGCCATTCGGGCCTCGTTCGGAGTGTTCCAGATACCCATACAGGAGGAGTTCGGGTGGCCCAGATCAGAGTTCAGCCTTGCTATCGCGATACAGAACCTCGCATGGGGTTTCGGAGCACCCATCTTCGGGGCCTTCGCGGAGAAGATCGGAGACAGGAAGGCTATCGTACTCGGGGCCGTCCTCTACTCGCTGGGCCTGGTCCTCACCACGGGAGCCACATCGCCCCTCGCAATCCAGTTCTACGAGGTGCTCGTCGGATTCGGGATAGCCGGGACCGGCTTCGGAGTCATACTCGCTGTCGTGGGCCGTGCCAGCGCCCCTGAGCACAGGGCCATGAGCCTGGCCATAGCCACAGCCTCCGGATCAGCCGGGCAGATAGTGGGGCCAACGATAGCCGTGCTCCTGCTGGAGAGGATGTCATGGCAGTCGGTGTTCCTGATATTCGCTGTCTCCATACTGGTCGTCCTTGTCCTGCTACCGTTCATGCGCGCCCCCGAGGCCGCTGCCAAGGAGGAGATGGAGGAGAGTCTGGGTGAGATACTCCGCATAGCTCTCAAGGACCCGTCCTACATGATGATCTTCGTCGGCTTCTTCTCTTGCGGCTACCAGTTGGCGTTCATTACCGCCCACTTCCCAGCCCTGATCACGGAGATGAGCGCGCCCATCGATCCCACGGGCTGGTGCGGGGACCTCGGGATTGAGACCACAGCGGCACTGGGGGGCCTGGCGATCTCCGTGATCGGGGCCGCCAACATAGTGGGGACCCTGCTGGCCGGATGGGCGGGCAAGCGGTTCGGGAAGAAGTGGCTCCTCTCCGGAATCTACGCCGGTCGCTCCGTGGCGGCGGCATGGTTCATCCTCACGCCCATCACCGCGAACACTGTCATGATCTTCTCCGCCGCGATGGGCTTCCTCTGGCTGGCTACCGTCCCACTCACCAGCGGCCTGGTCGCTCACATCTATGGGATCAGGTACATGGCCACCCTATACGGAATCGTGTTTTTCTCCCACCAGCTAGGCAGCTTCGTAGGGGTCTACCTAGGAGGGGTCCTCTACGACGCCTACGGTAGCTACACTACAGTCTGGTGGGTAGGTATCGCGGTGGGGGTCTTCTCATCCCTGATTCACTTGCCTGTCAAGGAGGAGTCCAGGTTGGACAATAGCCCGGGGTCACGCCAGGCTTCTCTCTGACAGGATTATCTCCGACGGGGCTATCCTCTCCGCCCCGAAACTGTTCACACTGGTCTCGCTAGGGTATCCGACGCATATCCCGCAGAGAAGAGAGTAGTTCTTGCTCACCTCGAACTCCTTCCTGACCGCGTCCTCCCAGACTGCGACGGAGCCCTGAGCGCAGGTGCCTAGTCCCTTCGAATGCGCCGAGAGCATCAGGTTCTGCATGAACAACCCGGCATCTGAGGCCGCGAACTTGCCCAGGCTTTTGTGAGTGAACAAAAACAGCTCCACCGGGGCTCCGAAGAACTCGTAATTCCTGGCCCAGAAACTGTCCCTAGACTCCTTGTCGCCCCTGTCTATCCCCATGTGGGTGAATAGCTCCTTGCCGACCCTTTGGGATCTCGGTAGCAGATCCTTGTGGTACTTCTTCAGGACCAGCCAATTGCTGGTTGGAAGACCCCTCCATCGGAACAGGGCCTTCAATTTCCCGAGAAAACCCTCTCCCTGACCGGTTTTGACCATCTCAAAGCGCCTCAGGAACTCGGCCGAAAGACGATCCCTAGCCCCTCCCTTCGCTACTGCAACAACGAACGGGCGGGTGTTGCTCCAGCTCGGAGAAGTCAGTCCAGCAGCGATGATTTCCTCGATCGTCTCATCCGGAACGGGCGTCGGGAGGAAGTCTCGCGTGGATCTACGAGAAGCAGCGAAAGAACCGAAGTCCCCGGCATCGAACTCTTGCGCCACGATTCAACTACATGCCGTTGATATTTCATATGTTTTCTCAAATTAAAACTCCGAACTTGTATGATAAAATACTCATTCCCTCGGGTATGTACATGGTCGGAAAGTCAGCAGTCGAACTATTCAGTTCCTGGGCCGAGATGGGAAAGGACGAGGGGATGGAAACCGGTCACTCCCCCAGCGTCGAATTCATGATCTCAAAGGCAGTCCCCAAACTTGGTGAAGGATTCTCCGCGATAGATGTCGGGTGCGGTAACGGATGGGCGGTCCGCAAGCTAAGCTCCACCGAGGGATGTCAGAGTTGTACAGGGGTAGATGGGTCTGAGACTATGATCCAGAAGGCTAGGAGCATAGACCCAGATGGAGATTACTACTGTTACAGACTGCCCGATTGGAAGCCGGAGAAGGCTGTTGACCTTGTTATCACTATGGAATTCATGTACTACCTCGAGGACCCTTTGCGTTTCCTCTCGGAGCTAAATAGGAACTGGATGAAGGAAGGCGGAATAATTGCAATCGGAGTGGACCACTATGTCGAGAACTCAGTAAGCCTTTCTTGGTCCGATTCTCTTGGTATCCCCATGTCCAGTCTGTCTATCCGGGAGTGGGTAGATGGGTTGGAGGATGCAGGGTTCAAGGATGTCGAACACCACCAGTTCGGTGCCAGAGAGGGATGGTCAGGAACGCTGGTTCTTCTGGGGAGAAAGTAGGCGGTTCTGATATGTCGGAAATAAACTTCCATCCCGATGACAAGGTGTTGTCAGGTCAAGAGGTGGCGAAGAATGGGGGTTACTTCGTGGCCGGACTGTTGATCTTCGAATTTATGCTCTACGCTATGTACCTAGAGGGGGATGAGATCCCCGCCCTCCTGTGCGGAATACCTCTGGGCCTGATGATGGTGGCGATTGCTTCCCAGTGCGTGATGCACTTCCTGGGATGGGGGAAGATGGTCATGAACGAGGGAACGATGGTCTTCAGGACACCTCGCTCCGGGAAGAAGAAGGGCAAGGGCATCCTGGCTCCACTTGAGAGAATCATCCTGGCACCCATGTCCAGAGCGATCATGCGCGACATGGACAAGGACGGCGATGGCATGATTTCCTTCGATGAGATGCTGGAACAGATGGCGCGCGAGAGCAAGGAAGAGATCATGGAGATGCAGGAGCTCTTCGAGAAACACGACAAGGACGGCGACGGATTCCTCACCCTCAAGGAGCTGGAGAGGCTCATCAGGGAGTCCGGAGATGAAACCTGGGCGGAGAAGGAAGGCAACTGGTGGTCGGATGAAGATAATTAGCCCCTCAACAGGGAATCGGTGTTTCTTTACCACTCCTCATACTAAATAGGGCAGGTAGGCGCGCTCCGAGAGAGGCGTATCTTGGTTCGATTTACAGATTTGGGAGTCGAGCCAACTTTGGCAGACGTTCTGCGTGACGGCGGTATAGAGGAACCATTCGAGGTCCAGACGAAAACGATCCCAGGTGCGTTGGAGGGCAGGGACGTCTGCTGCAGAGCTCCCACCGGCTCCGGGAAGACACTAGCGTTCGGCATTCCGCTGGTCACAATGTCGCCCAAGGCAGAGCCGAAGAGGCCTACATCACTGATCCTGACCCCCACCAGGGAACTGGCTGAGCAAATCAGGGGGGTTCTGAAGCCACTGACTGACTCGATAGGCATCCGAATAGCATCGGTCTACGGCGGGACTCCCTACAAGGGGCAGTACAGGAGGCTAAACAAGGGTGTGGAGATCCTGGTGGCGTGTCCCGGCAGACTGATCGACCTACTAGAGAGGGGGGCGCTACGACTCGATGACGTCGGAATAGTCGTCCTGGACGAGGCCGACAGGATGGCGGACATGGGGTTCATGCAACCGGTATGCTCAATCCTTGACAAGTGTAAGCAGAACAGGCAGACTATCCTGTTCAGCGCGACCCTCGACGAGGAAGTATCCGAGATCGTCGAGTCATACCAGCACGACCCGCTCACAGTCGGGATAGGCCCCGAGGAGGTGAGCATGGACAGCATGCAGCACTTCTTCTGGAAGATCAACTCCAGGGGAAAGGCCGAACTGGCTTCCTACATAGCCGAGAAGTGCGGCCGCAGCATCATCTTCTGCAGGACAAGGGCCGGAGTCAATCGTCTGGGCGACGAGATGAGCGAGATGGACTCATCCTTCACCACCCTCCACGGCGGGATGAAGCAGAAGCAACGAGACCGGTCGATGCACAAGTTCAGCGCGGGCCAGGCCAGGGTCTTGATAGCCACCGACGTAGCATCGAGGGGGATCGACGTTGACGACGTCAACTGCGTCATTCACTTCGACCCCCCGGATGACGGCAAGGCGTACAAGCATAGGAGCGGGAGGACTGCCAGGGCAGGCTCCACCGGCACCGTGGTGTCCCTAGTCCTGAGGTCGCAGAACAGGCAGTACAAGAGGATCCAGGACGAGGTTGGGATTAGGTGCAAGTTCACCGATCCCAAGCCGGAGTCCCTAGAGGAGAGGGAGTTCGTCCCGGCGCCTCCGGAGAAGTCGAAGTTCCGCGGCAAGACCAGGAAGGGACAAAGCAACAAGAAGAGGGCGCGCAGGTCGAGGAAGAGCTCCACGTTCAGGTCGTCAAAGCAGGGCTCCAACCACAGGAACGGTCGCAGGAAGGGGAAGGGAAAGAGGAACAACCGCTCCCGCGGCGGACCCAAGAGGGCCAAGCCGAGGAACTAGGGCGCTGATGGTCTGGACGAATAGATGAAGTGCTCATCAGCCGACCACGCGCTATGGAGAAGAGAGTCTTCGTGAAGTTCGTATCAGAACCGACAAATGACACGCTGAAATCGATAGTCGGCCTTGCCTGCGCGGCACAGGCCGTAGCGGACGGGCACAGGGTTAGCGTATTCTTCGCGGCAGCAGGGACGCGACTGCT
>JAPOKZ010000147.1:0-1494 GCA_029977385.1 Methanobacteriota archaeon | reverse complement strand
GTTACGGCCGCCGTTTACTGGGGCTTCAATTCAGAGCTTGCACTCCTCCTCTTAACCTTCCAGCACCGGGCAGGCGTCAGACCCTATACGTCGCCTTGCGGCTTCGCAGAGCCCTATGTTTTTAGTAAACAGTCGCCACCCCCAATTTTGTGCCACCCCCACCTGGTTGCCCAAGTGGAGGTCACCCTTATCCCGAAGTTACGGGTGCATTTTGCCGAGTTCCTTCAACATCATTCTCCCAAGCGCCTTGGTATTCTCTACCTGCCCACCTGTGTCGGTTTCGGGTACGGTCTTATTGATGGAGCTATTTCCTGGGACGATTTCACTGCAAATTCAATCCGATAAGTATTTACAATTTACATCATCCGTCACTTCCATCAGGTCACGGAATATTAACCGTGTTCCCATCGACTACTGCTTTCGCACTTATCTTAGGGGCCGACTAACCCTGCGTGGATTAACCTTGCGCAGGAACCCTTGGGCTTTCGGCGAGAGTGTTTCTCACACTCTTTATCGCTACTCATGTCAGCATTCTCACTTCTGATACCTCCAATAACACTCACATGTTACCTTCAACGGCTTACAGAACGCTCCGCTACCATGCCTTACGGCATCCACAGCTTCGGTGTATGGCTTTAGCCCCGTTACATCTTCGGCGCAGGCTGGCTTATTTAGACCAGTGAGCTGTTACGCTTTCTTTAAAGGATGGCTGCTTCTAAGCCAACCTCCTGGCTGTCTTGGCCTTCCCACATCCTTTCCCACTTAGCCATAACTTGGGGACCTTAGCTGGTGGTCTGGGCTGTTTCCCTCTCGACTATGGACCTTAGCACCCATAGTCTGTCTGCCAGACTGTACTTACAGGTATTCGGAGTTTGGTTAGGTTTGGTAAGGCTCGCGCCCCCCTAGCCCATCCAGTGCTCTACCCCCTGCAGTAATATCTGACGCACTACCTAAATAGTTTTCGCAAAGAACCAGCTATCTCCGGGTTTGATTGGCCTTTCCCCCCTAGCCACAGGTCATCCCCCCCTTTTTCAACAGAGGTGGGTTCGGTCCTCCAATACGTGTTACCGTATCTTCAACCTGCCCATGGCTAGATCACCCGGTTTCGGGTCTACTCAAACGTACTAAATCGCCCTATTCAGACTCGCTTTCGCTTCGCTTACACCTAACGGTTTAGGCTTGCACGTCAAAGTAACTCGCTGACCCATTATACAAAAGGTACGCCGTCACCTCTCAAGGAGGCTCCGACTGATTGTAGGCGTTCGGTTTCAGGCTCTGTTTCACTCCCCTCGTCGGGGTGCTTTTCACCTTTCCCTCACGGTACTTGTTCACTATCGGTCGCTGAGGAGTACTTAGGCTTGGATGGTGGTCCCCCCAAATTCAGACAGGATTACACGTGTCCCGCCCTACTTGATGCGTCCCCTGGAGCTTCCCGTACGGGGCTGTCACCCGCTGTGGCCGGCCTTTCCAGGCCGTTCCGGTCACTCTTCGAGG
>JAPOKZ010000092.1:0-2697 GCA_029977385.1 Methanobacteriota archaeon | reverse complement strand
GAGAGAACGCCGGAATTCTATCTTCTGAACAACGAATCAGTCATTGTTTACAGGGGGCGACTAGACGATTCTCCCAGGGATCCTTCTCACGCCACGACATCGGAACTAGATGACGCAATTAACGAACTTGTCTTGGGGGAAGAGGTGTCTGTAACCAGGACAGAGAGCATCGGATGCTCAGTAAAGTGGAAGGAATAGGTGCTAGTTTGTCAACTGGCATCCCTGCTAGGATATTCTACTCGGTAATGCGGCTGGTCCCGTCAGCGATAAGGATGAGAATGTGGAGGGGTCTATATCAGAGAATGGCAAGATCTCAGACAGACTCCAACTTCAGATTCATGAACTATGGATTCACAGATGACGAAGAGCTCACACTTTTGCCGGAGGATGAGGGCGACAGGCTATTCATCCAACTTTACAACATGAACATCAGGGATGTTGAGATTGAGGGAAAGGAAGCCCTTGAAGTAGGCTCTGGAAGGGGAGGGGGAGCAAGTTGGATATCAAGGACATACAGCCCCAAATCTCTGCTAGCCGTGGACTATTCTGATGAGGCGATACGACTCTCTAAAGAGTGGTTTGCTGACCATCAAAACTTAGAGTTCAGAGTTGGAAACGCTCAGCAACTGCCACTTCCAGATCAATCATTTGATGTTGTGTACAACGTTGAATCGTCCCATTGCTATGCTGATGTTCCAGCCTTTATTTCCGAGGTCTTCAGAGTACTAAGGCCAGGCGGAAAATTCTGCTGGACTGATATGAGGGACAAGAAGACCATGGAGAAAATGCATCAGAGTTTCGTCGAGGCTGGGTTCATCATTGATTCCTGGAAGGATGTGAGTGAAAATGTAGTTGACGCATTGGATATTATCGATGAGGGTAGGAGGGAAATGATACGCCAAAATGCTCCTCCTTCACTCAGAAAAAGCTTCGAAACCTTTGGAGGGGTCCCTGGAACTCCTATTTACGAGGCTCTAAAGTCCGGTAGAATTCAGTATTTCAGATACCTTCTAAGCAAGCCCGAATAGATTCTATTCTGACCTATCTTGTAACGAGAACCGAAAGGCTGTCAGTACTGCTCTAGGACGAGTTCTGTCTGGGTGGAACTGATGTCTCCAGGTGCGGCCAACCACATTCTGTCAAGCATATCCCTTAGAGCTACGGTATCATCAACATGAACCACTGCAACTAGATCGGCATCACCACTGATCTCGTATACGCACTCCACACCGGGCCATCCCGAGAACTCACCAGCCAGAGAACCAATCTCGGTACCAGGACCAACTTTCAGACGAATTAGCGCAGTGAGTCCTATTCCTGACTCTCGAACCGTATATCCTCTGATTACCCCCTCGTCCTCTAGCCTTTTGATTCTAGTTCTGACGGTTCTCTCTGTGACTCCTACCTCTTTTGCAATCTCTACGTATGGGGCTCTGGCAGATTCTCTTAGGAAGGATAGAATCGCACGGTCTAGGGAATCAACGTTACTCATACTATTCTCCGAAAAACATGCAACTTATGGAATTTTCTTGACGTAATAGAACACTTTTTCACATTAAAAACACTCCTTTCTAACTATTATCTAATTCAAAAAAATTGGTTGTGTTCAAATGGGATGGCCTAATCTGTAATGTCATGAGTAAGGAGGAGGCAATCTCCCAACTCAGGATTCAGGAGTATCTAGATGATGTATCCGAACTAGACATCCCCCATTCGGAGTCTCAATGGCACCATATTGACGTCGCATCTCTGTTGAATGGAACCAATATCCAGGGTCACGAGCTTGATCCAATCACTGGCTCTTCGCTCATCTTCCTACCCAGGAGCGCTATGCTATGCTGCCCCAAGTCCGGAAGGATCCACCATTACCCTAAGCACCTATTGCACTGCTTCGTAGATGATAATCGTTCCAAATCGAATGAGGCAGACGGGATCTTGATGAGGGCCGAGCTATTCTCCATTTCACCTAATGAGGAGCAACTCTGCTGGGAGTGTTCATGCAGATCAGAGTTGGAGGTACCCGAGATTCAGAGCAAGGTTTCTCGGTGGCTTAGCTGGCTTAATACATAGGATAGGCATCGCTACCTTGAGAAGCCAAGGTCCGGTGGCCAAGTCAATGGGTGCCGCTATCAGCGACATCTTCGCGCGGGCAATAATCGATTCAAGAGGGAACCCCACCATCGAGGTCGACTGTTATGTTGATGGTGCATTGAAGGGTAGAGCAGCAGTTCCATCAGGAGCAAGTACCGGAACATACGAAGCAGTTGAATTGAGAGACGGCGGAACTAAGTGGATGGGCAAGGGGGTCCAAGACGCAGTTGACAATGTCAATGGTCCAATCAGAGAGGCCCTAATTGGAATCGATCCCGCTGAACAGGAGCGCATTGACTATATTCTGATAGAATTAGATGACTCTGAAAACAAAGGCTCCTTGGGAGCGAACGCCATATTGGGAACCTCCTTGGCATGTCTAAGGGCTGCTTCAGATGGAGAACTTTGGAAGCACATTTCTCAGAGAGGAGAAACCAGTCTCCCAGTTCCCATGATGAACATTCTGAATGGCGGAGCACATGCCGAATCGAATGTCGATGTCCAAGAATTCATGGTTGTCCCACATGGTTTCGAGTCATTCTCCGAGGCACTAAGGGCCGGAGTTGAAATCTATCATTCCCTCAAGTCCACATTAAAGCAAGAGGG
>JAPOKZ010000083.1:0-2850 GCA_029977385.1 Methanobacteriota archaeon | reverse complement strand
ATCAATACCCTATGCTTGGAACGGGCGTTTTTTGCGATTTTTTTGGAGGCAGAGCGGAGCGGTGTGAGAAAGGGAGGTGGGGCGCGTAAGAGTGCTACGCGCCACCCTGCTCCCAGTCCCTGCAAGCCTCCTGATGATGATGATGTTTATTGGCACTGAAACTTTAGTGACCCAGCTCGTACGCGAGATTTCTAGAATGCAAGCATGCTAGAGAGAACTAGGGTTAGATGATGGTAATCATACCTCCAATCTGTTAGATGAGTCCATACCCATCCCTTACGTGTTTAGCAGGAGCCCAAACAGGCCTCCTGCTGCTTCTATCGTCCCTAGCCGACAGAAGTCCCATGTCTAGGGGAAATATCTTGACGAGTTCCCCCCATTTTGCTCGACTACCTTCCTGCTGTGGCCGGAAATCTAGTCTCTTGACCCTCTGTTCGGCACCCTGGAACCGGAACCAGGTTGCTTCCTTACCGGTCAAGTCACCAGCACACTCTCCGATGAGGGCACACTGTGTGTCTCTTCTCTTTGCACCATCCTACTCCCACCGCCGACTCCTGATTACAAGGCCTGCAGCAGGTCCTCTCCCTGTTGTTTGACATTGACCAAACAACCTTGCCTCCTGTCTTGACTCTTCGTGCCTGCCTACGCCTTTCCCCTCCTGGCATTCACTTTTGATGTTCTTTCCTCCCCGGTCCTGCATAAGACATACATCCCGTGTCCTTTGTTAGACCCCCGAGTTGTTTCCTTTTCCTGATCCCTTCGGCTCCGGTAACTGGTTTGAGCACCCTCTTGACTTCATCCAGGGTCACCTTACCCATAGATGTCCTGGCCCAGATGGTGCCTAACAGTCACTGAGCTCTCTTGTTGAAGTCCCCCATAGTATGCCAATAGAACAGCATCTTGTGCTTCTAATAGTCTTCTGACATGTCTTTTCCTGATGATAGGCCACTTTTCCTTCCTGACCTCCATCACCGTGAGCATCTCTTCGAAGGCTTCGACATGTACAGACCCTAGCGTACCACCGATGATGTTGATCTGTTTTATCTGCCATCTATCGCCTCTCCCCACTTCCTCCAGGGCACTCCTCAAGTTCTCATATTGATTGTTTGCCCTAAGCTCCGCCTGTTCCGCAAAGTCTACCCCAATGTCCATGGTCCTTTTAAACTCTATTAGATAGAGAATTCGTCCCTGTCGATTGATGGCTAGCCTGTCCGGACGTCGGCGCCAGAATTTTGCCTTCATTTCTTCTTCGGATATTGCATTTCCTTCTTGCCTCTCATGATGTCTTTTGCGTTCGCCCGCCGCTACCGCTGCCCACAACTCTTCCTGCGAACATATTTCTTGCAAAGTCTCGTCTTCCCAGAGAGACCTCAGCGATTTATCTTTGTCTTCAGCAATCAATCTCAGAGCACATCGCTTCACTTGGTGCCTGCATATGTCCTCTATCAATCCATTGAGACACTTATTGTGTGCGGCAATCACTGCCTCCCTGGTTCCCAGGCATCCCGCACTTTGAATGTGCCCAAAGGTGCCTATCGCTGTTCTTTGTCTTGCATCTGGGTTTAGATTCCGTTGATATCGTTCGCATAAAGCGCACTCTGCATTGGACTTGCTCCCAATCCTGCAGAGCCATTTGCTGCACGGAAATGTGAGTGTGATAGCTTGAATTAACCGACGCTTCTTTCTCCATGTCACACCTTTGTTACGTAACCATTTTGTTAATTCTTCCCTGCTGAGACCCACTCTTAACAGAAAGGTAGCACACCATGTCGCTCCTGCCTTTTGATTCGGAGCGGTCTCCTGCAGCCATTCAAAACACGTGCGACCCCATGTGTTTTCCAGGAATTCTCTGTTGGCATATATCTCCTTTTCCTGTTTCGTAGCCGCCCACCATCGCGAGACACCCAGTTTTCTTTCACATTGAGAGGACGCTCCTCCTGTCGCATGCCACTTGCGTATCCGTATTGCCTCCTGTAACTGCTGTTGAATCTCCCATTCCCCAGCTTTCCCTTTGATAGCGTTTTTGACACCTGTTCTCCAAGTGGAATATCGGACACTGTCCTCTTTCCTGACTGTGAAAACCAGCCGACCGGACGCTCCACTCCACCGCGCACTGTCATCCGGTTCTTGTCTTCCTTTGTTTGCTGCCACATCCGCATATTCATTCACTGGTTCGCCTCTATGTGATTTGACCTTGACTAGAATCGTTGCCGCATTTGCCTGGATACGATCATGCAAGAGCTGCAAAACTTCTCGCATGATGTCCTCATCCATGTCTTTGGCTAGGGATGCCTTGCCTCCCTCTCCTATCCATTTGTCGACACTGTCGAGTACCGCCGCATTGTCGCAGAGATATACACATGGGCACGTTCTGTCAATGCTCCTGAGGAAGGATGCTAAGGCCGCCAGTTCAGGCCGCTTTGAGTTGGAGCCCTCCTCCTCTCTTCCGACTCTTATCCCCCAGTGTTGCGCCCTGTCATGCCAACACCAGACCCCTGCACCCATCTTACCTGCATCTTCTGAGCCATCACCTCCTGCCAGAATTCCGGGAAAGTCAAAGATTCCTAAGAGACCTGCTTCTGACCCTCGCCAAAAGAACCGCTCCGGTCCCTGTAGAGTGAGCTTGTACTCGTCAGATCTTTGCTCACATTTCCACGCTTGTTCGATTCTGTTCACCACTTCCTCCAGTCGCGTGCCTTGTCCCCTTTCGGCGGCTTGAGCTCTTAGCTTCTCTGCCCCCTCGGTATGTATCCAACACTGCATCCCTACTTTGGAGGCTGCCGTTTTAATGTCTCCTCTTTTCCACCAGCCTTTCACTTTCACAGAGCCTCCTTGTTTTGCATTGCCCTT
>JAPOKZ010000118.1:0-2008 GCA_029977385.1 Methanobacteriota archaeon | reverse complement strand
TTTACTCCTCCAGAGCGAGCTCTTTCACCATGTGGAGTTTCACCTGGAACGCCTATTGCGTGAAGAGTAAGTGCTGGTACCTCTGATGCAGAGGCGTGCTTGGATAGAACAAGGACCTCGTCGACCGGGAAATCCGTCCTTAACTCGTGCTCTTTGTCTATTCCATCGGCTAGAATATGCAGGTCGTCAATAAGGAGGACCTGGGTCTCAGATTTTGTATGAATGGTCACCTGGCCATGTGGGAAATCCTGTGCCTCCCCCCACCCCTTAATCTTGAGAACCTCTGAGAGAATATTCATCGAAGCAGCATCCTTGGACGATGACAATAGCAGGGTACCCATGCAACGGGGATGGAGGGGGGGTTCAAAATTCTCAGGTTCACATTCAATAGTTACTTGTCCCATAGTACGCCCCGCGATACTAATGGTCGATTGGGGCGGGTGGATGCGAGTCATTAATCGGATAACAAGACCAATGGGGCCAGGAGAGATAGGATTCTCCCCCTCGGGAGTTTCTAGAGGAGATGATTTTGACGTCCTGACTGGTACACAGGGGGAAGTAGTCAGAATCGACAAGGCGACTGGGCAACTGGGTATCGTATCAACTCCATTCCCTTCGTCAATTGTCGATTCAGCAATATTAGGGGACAGGTGGTTCGGAATGTGGCTGGATCGAGAGTTGAGGCAGGCGAGGATGGCAGCAATCCCACTGAACGAAGAATGGGCAGATGGCCCCAGCAGGGAGCAAATGAGGGCCTCTATTAACTCAACAAATGGCGATGTCTTGAAACCTGCAATGTCGATTTGGCACAGAACTTTGGACTCGGAGCCTATGAAAATTGGGGTTTCGGGTGAAAATATAGTTTTCACGACAGTGACGGGAGTGTATATGGTGGACCCTGATGCTAATGAGATCTGGAGGGGGATGTTGCCAAGGTGGCCCGATATCTCGAGTCTTTTCGCATTCGATCAGATTGTGGGAGTGATAGATTTTCCCGGCGGATTATCCATTTGGTCAAGGGCAGGGGGAGTCTCCGTTCTTGACCCTTCAAATGGGCTGGAAATTTTCTCTAGGACAATTCATTTTGGAGATAAGGTTTCAGGGATTTCTTATTCTAACGATGGAGGGTGGTTTGTGATGTTACATGAAGGATCAATAGCTGTGATGGACAAAATTGAGGGAGATTTCAGACTTTACAAAACTGGAGGTCCAGTTATTGACGCACAGTTCATTGGCGATTCATGGAGATGGACTGGTTGGAGGCATGATGGAAATCTTACCGGAGAAGTAGTTGAGGTTGTCGAACGCGACAGCGTCGGAGTAGCCTTGGTTAATGGGAGGGTCCTGACAAATGATGGTTCATGGAGCGAGTGGGGGCCTCTACTCGTCTGACTTGATTGTGTAGCCACACTTACCGCATACTTTCCTGTCGCTATGCTCCCCTAGGAAAACTCCGGGACCGCATTCTGGTTGGGGGCAGGGAATCCCCTTCCTAACCAGTTCTCCATCAACAATTTCGTATTTTGATGGCTTGGATTTCTTCCACTTCTCACCCGAACCGGCCATCAAGCATCACCTTCCCCGGACTCTTCTGGTTCAGATTCTACTTCCTCAGGACGGTTGTTTTCCTCTGTTCCAGAGTTAATCCTTGAGCTGTGCCTCTCAATCACGTACTCGGGCTCAATTGATTTTGATTCTGCGGATCCGTAAACCAATGCTGTACCAGTAGTTCTGGACATGCCAAATCTCGTATTCACGTTCTTCACCACTACCAGATTCCTATCTGCCCCTGGCTCAGCCTTTGCAGCAGCCTCGACCATCTGGGAAAGGGATGGTGTGGCTTCGTTGGAGTGGTCCCACTGAAATTTTAGTTCAACCCGATCAAGCGACGGGTTCTCCTTCCTGTTGATTATCTCCATCATCCCACCTATCTGATATTTACCTTGAGTGCGTAGCTTCCAGGCCTCTCTATTTGCAATCTCTTTGCGACCTCTGATCTGTCTGGATG
>JAPOKZ010000012.1:0-26935 GCA_029977385.1 Methanobacteriota archaeon | reverse complement strand
CGGCGATGAATGTGGCAGTGAGTTGGTTTTCGCTCATATGGCAATTTGGTTCGTCTTCTACATGTTAGTATCTGTAATCACGGTATTCTGGAACGCGGCTATCGTCGCGAGCGCGTACGAGCGTCTCAGCTCGGGAACAAATCCAAGCTTCTCATATGGCATAGGACAAGCGATGAAGTGCCTACCGCAGATTCTCGTTTGGGGACTAATCGCAGGAACTGTTGGTCTTTTCATCCAGATACTTGAGGGGCTTGCTCGTGGCAATGACGCCCCGGTTCCACTACGGATAGTGGCGGGCTTGGCTAGTTTCATCATTGGAATCGCTTGGTGGATTGTCACATTCTTCATGATCCCCATGATTGTCCTTGAGAGGGCCGGGGTAATGGATAGCATGGGTAGGAGTACAGAGCTATTCAAGAGAACCTGGGGGGAGGATGTGACGTCTCACATCGGCACTGGTATTCTGATGACTCTATGCATTTTCGTTCTGATTGGAACATCCATCCCTCTGATGTACTTAGGTGATTTGGGAGTCATCTTGGGAATCATAATCCTTGCAGTGGGGCTATTATTCACGGTACTTTTCTTCTCGACAGTTGAAGCCGTGAATAGGGCATCTCTGTTCTACTACGCCAAGACCGGTCAGATGCCCCCCATGGCTGCCAAAGTTGGAATTAGATTCTGAGGTTAGAATATGACAAGCATTAGTCCTGGAGCGGACATTATTGAGGAATTGGTTGTGGCTGCGGCAGATAGCATCCCAGAAGGAGATGAGGACGGACTATGGAGGGCCTTCAGAAGGGCGTTTGCGATTTGCTTACCACTGGCTCCCATCATTTACTTGGCCCTATGGAAGATAGGATACCTCTGAAATACGCAGGCGTAAGCCCACTGACTCACAAGCAGAGGTACCCGAGCGGTCAAAGGGGCTGGGATGAGGTCCCAGTGCGTAGTGCTTCGCAGGTTCGAATCCTGCCCTCTGCACCAACAACTCAATCGAAAAGAGCATCGTAAAACTCAGGTGGTATGACTATCCAAAGTGCGACAGCGAAGAGGGACAAGCCCATTCCTCGATTTAGTAGAGCAGCAGATCGAGGGGTAGTGAAGGCCCTACGTAGGACTGTTCCGAATGCAGCCCATGTCATGACTGCTGGGAGGCCGAAGACGACATTCAGTACTACTAGCATGACCTTTCCGGAGAATCCAGTTCCAAAGAGGGATCCGAATGTGGTCATGAGGACCAAAAAGTGAATCCACGCCTTTCCGTTAACGAACTGAATGACCACCCCCGTTGAAAATCCTAGACGCTCCTCCTCGAGGGTTCCATCCTCGAGAGACTTGGAAGTCGCGATTTTGTACGAGAGGAATGCAATGTAACCGGCTCCTACATAGGTCAATATCTCGAAGAACTCCTGATTCTCCTCTATGAAAACAGTAGCTCCCCCAACGAATAAGCCCAGAGTTGACCAACCGACAGCCATGCCTGAAATCAGAGTAAGGGTTGCTTTGAATCCGTGTTGCGAGCCGTGAGCAGCACAGAGTACGTTGTTAGGTCCTGGGCTGAAGCACATCGGGATTATGAATACAAGAGTGGCAAGAAGAAGAGTTTGGTCCATCATACCACCTGTCAGGATTGGCTGGTCTGCAGGGCTTGTTCGATGTCTGACCATAGGTCATCAACATCCTCTATTCCGACGCTCATCCTCACGAAACCAGGGACGATGCCAGCCTCAAGTCTATCTTCCTCGGGAACAAAAATATCGCTCGTATTGAAAGGACAAGAAACCAGGCTCTCTATCCCTCCTAGGCTTGTAGCTTCGAAGATTATTTCGAGTGCTCTGACGAAGTGCATTGCTCTCTCGTCACCTCCTTCTACTACAAATGATAGCATTCCCGTCCCGTTTGGGACTATGCGCTTAGCCACCTCGTAGTCTGCATAGCTCTTCAGAGAGGGGTGGTTAACTGCGCTGATTTCGGGATGTTCTTCCAGTCTTCTAGCCAGTTCAGAAGAGTTTGATGCATGTATTGGCATTCTAGCATGCAGGGTTCTCATACCCCTCTCTAGGAGGTAGCACATTAGGGGGTCCGCGGTTCCTCCAAGTCTGGTTTTAGTCTTGAAAACCCCCTTGATTAAGTCAGCTCTTCCCACAACTATGCCCGCTGTTAGATCCGTGTGTCCGTTCAGGAACTTGGTTCCTGAGTGAATAACAACATCGAAACCCATTGAAATGGGTTGGCAGGCCCATGGAGTGGCGAACGTGTTATCGACAATAGAAATCAGACCGTGCTTCTTCGCTATTGATGCCATCGCCTCCAAATCACACACCTTGAGAACAGGATTGGTTAATGTCTCGACGTAGAGTACCTTGGTGTTCTCGTTTATCGCAGCCTCGAATGAAGAGGGATCTCTGATGTCTGCCATTGTTACGTCTATTCCGAATCTGGGGAAATCGGAGGTTAGTAGGCCGTATGTTCCCCCGTAGATATCTGGAGATGTAACCATGTGATCACCCTTCGAAAGCATGGAAAGAAGTGTCGAAGATATTGCTGCCATTCCACTTGCTAGGGTTTCTCCGTCCTCCGCTCCCTCCAACGAGGCTACCTTCGAAGCCACAGCCTCAGAGTTCACACTCGACCAGCGGCTGTAGATTAGGGAATGCTGGCCGCCTCCGGCCCAATCTCGATATCTGTCGTCATTGAGCTGATACGTAGATGTGGTGAAGATCGGAGTGACTGCGGAGCCCTCCATGTGGTTGGTCCCAGACCAGACGGCTCTGGTAGGGAATGCGCGTTCTGAAAACTCGTCATCCATGGTATTGGGATTGGCAAGATAGCAATAACCATACTCATTGCATTCCGATTGCACCCAGGACTGATTCTAGGTCTGGATCTACTACAACAGACCTAGCCGCGGAATTCTCGATAGCGATTTCTGGGTCCTTCAGTCCATGTCCGGTTACCGTAACGACTACTGTAGAGCCCGGAGGTATTTCTCCCCTAGCATTACTCTTCACAATGCCTGCGATTCCAGCAGCAGATGCAGGTTCGACGAAAATGCCCTCTGTTCTGGCGAGCATCCTATGCGCATCCAGTATTTCTTCGTCAGATACAGAGTCTATTGCTCCTGAGGACTCCTCGGAGGCTTCTAAGGCTAGTCTCCAACTAGCTGGATTCCCTATCCTGATTGCTGTCGCTACTGTCTCCGGTGCATCTACGATCTCCCCTCTTACAATTGGTGCCGCTCCCTCTGCCTGCCACCCCATCATAATGGGTAGTGACTCTATTTTCCCAGCGTCCTTGTATTCCTTGTAGCCCATCCAATAGGAAGTGATGTTGCCAGCGTTTCCAACTGGTAAGAAGTGCATGTCTGGAGATACTCCTAAATCGTCGCAGACCTCGAATGCCGCGGTCTTCTGGCCCTGAATCCTAAATGGATTGATACTGTTGACGATTTCTATATCATCCCTCAGTCCCAATTCTCTGACCAACTCGAGAGCCTCGTCGAAGTTCCCTCTGACTTCAATTGTCTTCGCACCATGAATGAGCGCTTGGGCCATCTTTCCATACGATATCTTGCCTTCGGGAATAAGGACAACACAAGTCAGACCTGCACGGGAGGCGTAGGCAGCCGCAGAGGCACTAGTGTTACCCGTGCTGGCACAAACGATAGCACGGACACCGCTTTCTACAGCCTTTGTTACGGCAAGGGTCATCCCTCGATCTTTGAATGAGGCAGTCGGATTAAGCCCCTCATATTTGATGAAAAGCCGGAAATCTCCATCTAGGGCCTGAACCAGATTGTATGATTCTATCAGTGGTGTGTTCCCCTCATTCAGAGAAATGATGCAGGTCTCCTGAGAAACAGGGAGGAATTCACGATATCGCTGAATCACGCCGTGTCCCCCCATGATTGAGCCTGTGCTCAATACTCCATGAACCTCCCGATTGGTCTTGATGATTGGAGCAATTATGCGGTAGAAGAGTCTATCCTACTGGCTATCGACAGACAGGTAGCGACTACGGGACCGATGGTTAATGCGAAGAGTACGGTACCGATTCCGAATGTCCCCCCTAGGAATACTCCAATTACTAGAACTGAGGCTTCTATGGTAATTCGGACTCTCCCGATAGGGACCCCGGTAGATTTCTGCAGTCCGGTCATCCAGCCATCTCTTGGTCCCGGCCCTAGGTTGGCCGTCAAGTACATCGAACTACCAATTCCAACTAGTACGATCCCTGAGGAAGCCATCAGAATCGAGACCAAGAGACTCTCTGATTGAGGCAGTATTGGGACCATTACATGAATTGTGAGAGCTATGATGATTATATTCAGGATGGTTCCAATTCCGGGAGTCTCCTTGATTGGGATCCACAGAAACATCACTGCGATGCTGACAAGAAAAGTTGCCTCTCCTATTGTCCAAACTTCTACAGTGTCGGCTATCCCTTCTGCTAAAACAGTCCAGGGGGTATTTCCAACACCAGCCGCAATCAGAAGTGAGTCGCCTAGTCCGAAAATGAATTCGCCCATTATCAGAATGGCCATTGTAGACCGATTTGGCTTCAATGACTTCGGATTTGGAGAGCTCCACCAGACGGTGGGGACCTTCTTAGCCGGTCGAAGGATTTCCGCTAGTCCCATGTTACACGATAAGCGTCTCACGCTTGAACCCAGTCGTAGTATTCTTTCGTAGATCCAACCGACCACCAGATGATCTGAGGGACATCATAGGAATGTTCGGATTTTATTTTCGATATCAATCCGTTTCTACTAGATTCAGAGGTCTTCATTTGGATATCCCATTCGAGGCTGTTCTGAATTTCTCCATCCCATCGAAATACTGAGTTGATTCTCTTTATGTCTACACAGGCAGCCAGATTCGACTCAATTATTGACTGACACCACATGCCCACTTCAGCCTCATTCATTTCGCCGGGAAGGGTTGTCTTGACGATCCACAAGGTTCCGCTCATAGCGGTCCGTGGCATGGAATGCAGAAGAACCCCATGGCATAGTTTGAATGTTGATGCCCCTCCCACTGAAACAGTATGGACGATTGGGAAGGTCCGATAGATACTGGCAGCATCCCAGAAGATGGGAGTGCTTTCGATGTGATAGTTGTAGGAGGGGGGCCTAGTGGGTCCGCTGCCGCATCCTACAATGCGTTGAATGGATGCAGGGTTCTACTAATCGAGAAAGATGTATGGCCCAGAGACAAAATCTGCGGAGATGCCGTTGGGGGGAAATCGCTTTCACACGTCAAGGAGTTGGGAGTAAAGGAGATGGTTGAGAAAACTCCTCACTTTATGGTTGACTCAATAGTGTTCGGTTCTGCTAACGGAAATACAGTCAAGGTTATGCTCCCACAGGACGAGTTCGAGAAGAAGATGGCTGGTTACTCCCTTCCTAGAATGCAGTTCGACTACATGATGTTCAAGAGAGCTACCGAGATTGTCACTGAAGCAGGTGGCTCGGTAATCCAGGGGTTCGACGTCAAGGAGGTGATTGAGGATGAGGGAGTAATAGTCGGAGTATCAGGTAGTTTTGGTAAGAGATCCTCCGATTCCCCGACTATCAGTTTCGTCGCTCCCCTAACCATTGGTGCTGGAGGGTACAGATGCCCCGTAGCAACCAAGCTCGTTGAGGGGATTCACAGTGAGCCGATGAGAGATGATGACCACTACTGCGGTGGTTACAGGGAGTACTGGGAGAACGTTGGGGGCTTCGATGGAAGCCGAGGACCGATCGAGATACACTTCATCGATGAGGTCATTCCAGGATACTTTTGGCTGTTTCCAGTCAAGGAAGGAGTTGTCAACGTCGGAATCGGGATGGTCATCTCCGAACAGAGGAAGCAGAAGGGTGCAGACAAGTCGCTGAAGAAGAAGCAGCGCTGGGTCATTGAGAATCATCCTGTTTTCAGAGAGCGATTCAAGGATGCAAGAATCGTTGAAGGGTCCCAGAAGGGATGGCAGCTGCCGTTTGGCTCTCCGAGGAAGAGCCCCCCCTCCTACCAGCCTAGAAGGAGCGCTGGTGCGGGCGTGATGTGCGTTGGGGATGCTGCTAGCCTGGTTGATCCCTTTAGCGGTGAGGGTATAGGGAACGGCTTGGTCTCCGCGAAGATGACTTCTAGGCACTTCGACAAGGATGAGCACTCTGAGGGCTTCCCTGAGGAGCAGGCTATTGCATACATGGAGGAGCTTTGGAGCACCCTTGGTAAGGAGCTAACTAACTCACACCGATTACAGAAGGTAGTCAAGTGGAAGAAGTTGATGAATTGGTTCGTTGGGAAGGCATCTAAGAAGAAAGAAATGGGCGACATGCTGACGGGGATGATAGCAGACAAGGAGGCCCAGAAGGCCTTGTGGAGCCCCTGGTTCCTATTCAAGACTATATTGCTGCCATGATGTGATAGAACGTGGATGAGGAAATCAATGAGTCTCTGGATGGGATTTCAGCCGTCTTTTTGGATCTAGATGGTACGATATACTTGGGAGACAGTCTGATCGATGGTGCTTTGGAATTCCTAGGTAGGCTGGAAGAAAGAGGCATCAGGAGATACTTCCTATCAAACAACTCAAGTAAGTCGGTGGGACAGTATCTGGAGAAACTTAGAGATCTCGGTATCGATGCTGAAGAGAGTGAGGTCCTGCTATCCACCCACGACCTGATATCGTGGCTAAGTAAAAGAGAAATCACAAACACCTTCCTAGTTGGAACGGAAGGGATGCGCAGCATGCTCTTGGAGAGAGGCATTGATGCCTCTTCCGACGAGCCTGAATTCGTAGTTCTGGGATACGACACAGAGATCACTTACGAGAAGCTGGCTACTGCATCCATACATCTGCACAGGGGGGTTCCAATGGTTGCCAGTCATCCGGATATTGTCTGCCCGTCGCCTGATGGGGGCCTCCCCGACACGGGAGCGTACATGTCACTGTTCGAGGCAACCACGGGTGTCAAGCCTATTCATGTGTGTGGAAAGCCCAACAAAGGGATGATACTTCACAAGATAGAGGACTTGGGGCTTGAGGCTTCGGAATGTGCCATGGTGGGGGATCGCCTGTATACAGACATGGAAATGGCCGAGAGAGCGGGCGTCCATGGAATCCTAGTTCTTTCAGGAGAGGCTTCTTTAGCAGATTTAGAGGGTAGCGGACTCAGTCCGTCACTTGTGGTGAGCTCCGTCGGATCTCTAGCTCTGTAGAAGATGAGAGACCTTAGAGATACAGAGATACATAAACTCCAGATTAACGGGTGAATCTATGGAGGGATTTCTTTCTAAGTCTGGAAGGGCCATACATCGGAGTAAAAATTTGGTCATTGCAGTGTCTCTTGCTTCTATTCTTGTGTCCGTACTACTAATTTCACAGGGAAACGAATTCGATGACGGGAACTCACCCCCCACATCGATTGAGTCCGGAAGAGCGCTGGAGCTGGTCAGTCAGGAGTTGCCAATCGTATCTACGAATAGCGTGAACTATATCTTCACGCATGAATCATTACAATGGGACGATCCGGAGTTCGAGGAATTGGTAAGGGATTCTCTGAAGGGTCTCGACTCCGTTTCGCTGGATGTTCTAGTCATAAGTCTCGCCTATGACAACCCGGATGACCTGGGGCATCTCGCTCGACATGTCTCAATCGATGGTCATAGGGTAGCAGCTTTCGTCGAATTCAATGGTACTGAGGAGGAGATTGCAAAGGAGTTGGGGTCAATCAAGGACGCTGTGGATAGCGAAGAGATGGAGGTCCTAGTAACAGGTAGCCTGATCATCGATACTGACTTTGATAGGATGTTGAAGGACGATCAGATTAGGGCGGAGATAATCGGTATTCCTCTCTCGCTGATTATCCTACTATTCGTTTTCAGGACCGTAGTAGCCTCCCTTCTTCCAATGGCAGTTGCATTGTGTATGTTCCCTATGGCAACCGGTCTGTCATACTTCATCTCGAGCTGGTTCTCCATGACCCAGTACTCGGTTTCAATGATCACGCTGATTGGACTCGCTGTCTCGATTGACTACAGTCTGTTCATGATTAGCAGGTTCCGGGAAGAGCTTGGCAAGGGTCAGGACGTCGAGGGTGCCATAGCCACAATGATGTCTACTGCAGGGAGGGCGATTCTTTACTCGGGGGCAACGGTTGCCGTCGGACTTTGTACTCTGTTCTATTTCACGGCCACCCACATGCCTTCCATGGGGATGGGGGCCTTCCTAGCCGTGTTGGGTGCGTTGATTTACTCGTTGACCCTTCTCCCTGCATTACTCTCCCTTGTTGGACATGGAATAGACAGGCTTCCTGTCCCCTTGCCTTGGGGTCAAGAGGAGGGTAGGTTCTGGGAGAAGTTCTCCACTCGGGTGATGAAGAACCCTGTCGGCTGGCTTGTTCCATCGATGGGTTTCCTCCTCCTTCTGGGAGTGCCTTTTCTTCATGTTGAGCTTACAGCGGGTGGTCTAGACACGCTCCCTCCGGATTTGGAGTCAAGGCAAGCGTATGAGATACTGGAGGAGGAGTTTCCCGCATTCACCGCTTCGGTGGTCCCATTGGTGATAGTTTTCGATGAGGATCAGGATCCTTTCTCCAAGGAACTGTCCTCGGAAGTAGCATTAGTGTGCGAAGGAGTGGCGACTGTGGATGGGGTAATTAGCGTGAGTCACCCTCTCTGTACTCCTTCTCTGTTCGATTCAGAGTTAGACGAATGGCCAGAGGACCTACGAATTGAGTGGTTGACGACGGTATCAAGTTCTGTTGCGATGATTAACGTCCCAATCGAGTTTCCCAGTGGGAGCGACGAAGCAGAGCAATTGATCAAGGATGTAAGGGAGTTCACCTCTTCCAGTCAGGAGGAGGTCCTGGTTGGAAGTTGGACATCTTACGAGGTCGACATGAAGGAGCATCTCAAGGAGAGAATTCCTGTGGCCCTAGCCTTCGTTCTTCTTGTAACGATGGTGTTGGTATGGTTCCAAGTCCACTCTGTGCTAGTCCCGATCAAGGCTGTGTTCATGAACATACTATCGATCTCCGCCTCCTTCGGGCTAATCGTAGTCGTGTTCCAGGACGGTTTGCTCGCTGGACCCCTGAACTTTACGCCACAGCCTCTCGACCTGATGGTCCCTCCACTGGTTTTCGGGATTGCTTTCGGGCTGTCCATGGACTACGAAGTACTGATGCTTTCAAGGATTCATGAGTCGTGGTTGGAGACTGAAGACAACACTCGCGCGGTCTCGGAGGGACTGCAGGCATCAGGAAGGCTGATTACTGGGGCTGCGGCCATAATGATCGCAGTCTTCTCGGGGTTCATTTTCGCGGATGTCATGATCATCAAGTCGATTGGTTTCGCGCTCGCAGTTGCTGTGTTCGTAGACGCCACGATCGTGAGGGCGGTCGTCGTCCCCTCGGCTATGAGGTTGATGGGGAGAGCCAATTGGTGGTCCCCGGACTTCTTCGGCTCCCGCAAAAACAAAGACGAGACGGCGTCCAAGCAGTAGCGTGGAGAGACTTCAATCGGGAACAGTGCTGGTCACGGGGGCCAGTGGCTACATCGGCAGTCACATCGTGGCCAATCTACTTTCCAAGGGAGTCCGCGTCAGAGCGACGGTTAGGGATTCCTCCGATCCGGAGAGGGTGAGTCACCTCCAATCGCTGCCTGTTTCCGATGGTGGGAACTTGGAGATTGTAGAGATGGATCTACTCGATAGAGAGTCCGTAATTAGGTCCGTAAGCGGTTGTGATTCGGTGATTCACACCGCAGCGGTGGTAGTTCTGAAATCGAAGAGGCCCCAGGAGAAGATAGTCGATCCCAGCGTTGTCGGGACAAAGAACGTCCTCGATGCAATTGATTCTTCGGGAACAGTGAGGTGCCTAGTTCACACCTCCTCTACGGCTGCGATTAGACCGGGTTCATGGAAGGACGGTCAGACCCTTACAACGGATACTTGGGCAGAGGACGCAACGATAGAGGAAAATCCGTATGGTCTGGCGAAATACAGCGCTGAGAGGTTAGTCAGAGACTGGCATTCATCGAAGGAGGATTCCATCAGGATGGTGACCATCAACCCCTGCGTGGTTCTTGGGCCCCCTCTATCGAAGAGGCACCTGAATGGTAGTCCCTCGTTCCTGATGATGCTGCTGAGAAGAGAGATTCCCTTCGTAATCCCGATGCATATCAGCATCGTGGACGTGAGAGACGTGGCCGAGGCCCATGTCAGGGCCATGACTCGAGGAGATAATGCTGGGAGATATCTGGTCGTCTCCGGTCAGATGTGGTGGAAGGATATCTCCAAGGCGATAAGAGCTGAAAATCCATCTCTTAGAGTGCCCACGCGGCAGATTCCATACTTCCTATCCCTCATAGTATCGATATTCCATCCGCGGGTGAGTCTTTCCTGGGCAAGGATGCACCTGGGTAAGAGGCTGTTCTGGGATGCTTCCCCGGCCCAGAGAGATCTTGGGATGAAGTGGAAGAAACCGAAGGACTCAGTGCTGGACACCATACCACCCATTCTAGAGAACGGCTGGAAGTGAGGTCTGTCCCTACTGGTCTTGAGCCTCATCTTCCAGGCTCTCGTCCTCGTACCTTGCCATTTCTTTCACCCAGAATAGGAATCCTGCTAATAATGACAGTAATATCAGAGAGAATCCGAAAAAGACTAATGGTAAAAGAGCGGATTTGGCCTTAGCAGATAGCGCTGGTTGCTCTTCATAATCGGGTATCAGGCTCTCGTCATAGACGGGCCTCACCATCAGGAGATCGAAAGCTGAGTCTGGATCATACAGATCGGACGGCTGTGCTGGATCTAAATCTGAATATCCGTCATACCTAAGCGGGACATCCACGGTCTGCTGCTCTGACACATCCAAAGTGAGTAGGACGTCGAAAGTGTACGGGACTCGAGGTTCCATGAACTCTGAACCAGATATTATTCCAGTTACAGGGAGGGAGATTGCTGTTCCTGTGACATCGAACTCAGTCCACTCGCCCCAGTGCTCAGGTTCGACATCCAGTGCTATGTAGATGGTGTCGCCGACTACGGTCCCCTGCCCCTGTGCATCGTCATTACCATCAGAGCCTAAGTCTACGTTTGGTCTTATTTGGGCAATTTGAGCAGTGTTGGAGTCCCAATCCAGAGAGCTGAAAGCTATCTGCATCTCATAGGTGCCGTTCGGTACCCAAACGTAGTGCCTATCTTCGGTTGCGTATGTACCGAAGGTGCTCGTAGGACCATTGTTGAAGTGGCTCCACTCTCCCTTCCATGCGTGCCTGAGCTGATCTGTCTTCAATGGGAGTTCCCTTGTATCCATTATTTTCTCGTAGTGGTTGTATGCATCCCAGACCGTAACCTGAGGATAGTCTAGGAAACCATCCTCGTCCGGATCCCTCATCACTTGCAATGTCCGAGATAGTGCTAATGCTCTGTCAGTATCGACTAAACCGTGGCCTACCCTCCAATCATGGCACCTATTGGTCTCCACCGAGATGTAGCATTCCTCTGGAATATCATTGCAGGGATCGTCGTCATTACCCTCTTCGCAAGAGTTCCTGAGAAGATCGTAGTGAGAAGTCAGTTCCAAAATCAACTCGATCTCATGTACTCTCGATTCATTCCTATCTTCCCATTCATCGAATTGGATACCTTTTGCGGTCTCGTTGAAGTATAGGCTCTCTAGGTGATCGTGGTCCTCAGTTTGGTAGTCTGCGACCCCAAGAGAAGGTGCGGCTGCCAGCAAGAGCGTGGCTATCCCCCCTATGTGCGGTGTAGCCATGCTAGTTCCCGAGATAGCCATGTAATACAGATCCCCCTGGGTTCTCGTAGATGCGTCGATTGCCGTGGCTCGTGGAGCCGTGGCCCATATGTTCCTACCTGGTGCTCCGATATCCGGCCAAGTGTGCTGTTGGGTAGACCACCCTCTGCTAGAGAAAGAGGTGACTGCGTTCCCCTCGTGTACTAATGCAGCAACCGAGATTGCCGAGGGGGTGTTTGCATACATGTTGGTCCTGAGATCATTCTCTGACTCCCCCCCACTACCGCCACTGTTGGAAGCTGCGAAAATTACCGCTACATCATTGTCATAGGTCAGCATATCGGTCAGTACCGTAACTGCATTCGAGGGATTATAATCGCCGTTAGTTCCCCAAGAATTCGACACTACTCGGATGTTGAACTCGTTTAGTCCTGGCCTGCTATGTTCGTAAGTCCATTCCAGGCCCTCCACCGCAGCAAAGATGGAGGCTCCATCACCGGTTCCCAAGGCAACTATTGTTGCTCCCTTCGCAGTTCCGAGGCGTCTACCCCCAGAAGCATCGCCGTTTCCTGCGATGGTTCCCCCGACATGTGTCCCATGACCGCTGGATGTATCGGAGTTGCAATTCGGAGCGTCAACCCAAGCCACTCCCGTCCACTTGGCTGACCAAATCAGTTTCTCCCCAGTCCAAGGCTCTCCGCAATCGAAATCCGGATGTTCTCCGTCTATCCCGGTATCTAGGTCGACTGCAGTAGCGCCTTTTCCATCGTACTCGGAAAGGGAGAGGTCACTTTCGGTCTTCAATACCCCGTCCGTTCCAATAATTGCCCTGTGCCAGGCCAAACTAGCGTTTACCCATCTTACAGTCTCGTGCATCATTGATTCATAGTCATCCTGATCGCCTGGCAGGTAGAAATGCTCGATTGGGACGTTTGCCTCCATATGGCTGACGTAAGACTTGGTTGAGAGTTCCGAGATTGCTTCGTTAGTACCAGAGATTAGAGCCCCATGCAGGACACTCATCTTAGAGATGACTTCCGCACCCGTGGACTCAACACTATCCCATGTCAGTTCGCTTGGTGAGTCGTAGAATTGCACTATGGCCTCAATCTTCTCTCCAGAATCGAGTATTGATACCAATTCCGAGCTCATCTTTGTCGTATCTATTGTACGTGATTGTTCCATCACCCCTACAGATCCAGGAGCGCTGAGCACCAGTAAAACGAGAAAAAGAGGGAGGCATCTCACGATTTATCCGTTCATGTGGTGTGATTTCAACAAACCCCCTTGTCGGTTCTCAATTTCTTCAGTAGTATTATGGATACCAATAATCCGTTTAACTGATGTAGGGAGGGCTAGACCGATAGAGCATGCGTGCAGCCGCTCTCAGTATTGTTTCTCTCCTGATTATGGCCTCCATGGGAGGTTGTTTCGGCGAGGAGAAGGAGGTCATAGAGGAGATCGATCTCTTTGGCTCCCTTTGTGCCGATAACGGGGGATCTATCAGCAATACGACATGGTACCACTACGGTAACGCGACTGATGCTACGAAGGTCTCAGACCTATTCAACGGGACGTCGGTCCTAGTCGGCGACAATGCCCCTGTATGTGCCGTTGGTACGTATTACGGTATTGGGATGACTACCTTCGAGCCTACCATTGGCGTAACCTCTCTGGATAATCTGTACATGACTAGCTGGGGGAATGGTCCAGCTGGATCTACAGCAATAGTCAGGTGCTCCGGTCTGATTGGAATGACGAATGTGAGTGAGTACTCTTGTGAGGACGTCTACAGCGCGCTTTTACCCGTTCCAAATAGCAACGACCCTTACGTCTATGTCGATCCATGGACTGACCGGATAATGAAGTTCGATATGCACGCTTTGTTGGGAATGACTGTGGAGTGGTCCGATAATGAGGGTCAGAGCTGGGTTGGGCCTTCTGTGGCCACTGGCTGGTCCGTTCAGGACCATCAGACGATAGCATCCTCGCCATATCCAGCTGCCTTCCACGAAACAACCTGGGTCTTCTGCGTCAATGGCAACTACCCCTACCCTGTTTGTTCTGCAAGTAACGACGGGGGTCTGACATGGGGCCCAGAGTTGCCTGGTACTCCCTCCGACTGCGAGAGCGGCGGGCTCACGGGACATATCACGGGTAGTGAGAATGGGAACTTCTACAGAGGCAACAGAGGTTGCAACGGGGGTGAGGGTTACTCCATCTACAGGACCACCAATGGAGGTCTAACTTGGACAGAGCACCCGCTTCCTACTGAAACCAGCGGAACAGCCGAGACATGGAACTTCGAGGAGGCCCAGGTTGCAACTGACTCCGAGGACAACGTGCATGCGTTTTGGATGGGATTCGATAACATGCCCTACTACTCATACTCGTTAAACGAAGGAGATACTTGGAGTGCCCCAATCATGGTAGCACCTCCGATTGGCCTGAACGGGACAGGTTTCCCGGTGATCACCGCGGGTAGTGGGGGCAAGGTAGCCCTAGCTTACCTAGGAGATTCAGGGGGAGACATCTGGAACGGCTACATCACAGTGATTACGGATGCGTTCAGCGATGTTCCATTGCTCACCACGGTCCAGGTTAACGAGTGGGGAGACCCATTGGATACTTCGTCAGGATGCGGTTACAACAGATGTGGTGGCTTTGGTGACTTCAATGACATAGCTATCGACCAGCATGGCAGGGTCTGGTTCGGGCATGCGCACAATGTAGGAGGAGAAATCGGGATCTACGGAACCATGGCAATCGGGCCCTCCCTCAGAGAAGAGCCCCTCTCCTCTATGCCACTAGGTGGACCGGGTACACTCTAGACTCAACGTTCATGTCCCGTCCGCCTCAAGGCAGACCATGGAAGACGCTTACGAATGGATGATGACTAATACCAAGACTTGGCTGGTTCTTGCACTGTTGGCTCATACAGCTCTGGGTATCGTCGGAAACGCTACAGGATACGATGGTAGCGTCGATGACATACTTGCAGGCCTTGGATTGCTGGCTCTGATTTCGGTTTTCCTAGCATATGCTGCTTTCTTTACGGAGGGTAGGGAGCAAGCTAGGCTGGCTGCAGTGATCTGCGGGTCAGTTTTCGTATGGTTCGTAGTGTGCATGGCATTGGGACTGGAGTTTATGTCCAATACGTTCGCATTCGAGGAGATTGCGCCTGCTCTGATGATATGGGGAGTCCCTGCACTCGTAGGAGTGCTGAATTGGAACAATTAGGGATTTGCCATGACTCTAGAAGTCCCTCCCGCATCCTCGCCAGCCGTTCACAATGTGATGATTGCGAACAAATCTACGAATACCAGGCCGGAGCTATTGGTTAGGAGGTTTCTTAGAAATTCAGGTTTTCCCGGTTATAGACTCCATTGGAGGATAGATGGTGAAGATGGGCGGTATGTCTGCAGACCGGATATAACCTTCCCAGGCAGGAAGTTGGCGATCTTCGTCCATGGATGCTTCTGGCATCGATGTCCTGAGTGCAATCTAGATCTCCCGAAATCAAACACGGACTATTGGAGCCTGAAGTTCGAGAAGAACGTAGAACGCGATAGGAGGAAGGAGGAGTCATTGATCAGACTCGGGTGGAGTGTGCATACAATCTGGGAGTGTCAAATAGAATCTGGAGCTTCGAGTCTTCTACACATTCTGACGATTTAGAGAATACAGCATTTGAAAGGGGAGAAGGTCACCGAGAACATGTGCGACTTCTTACTTTCCTTAGGTTCTACAGGGAGATTCGAAAGGAGGGCCCGGCCGACTTGGATTGGATTCAGAAGCAGGGACTTCTTGCGGTGAAGCTGTCCCAAATTTTCGCCCTCAGGCCAGATATGCTCAGTATTGAGAAATGCAGACAGTTACAGAAGATGTACAGAAATGCGTCTACCATTCCCTCCGAGGACGTTGAGCGCATTCTGAAAGAGAGGGCTCCTGGAGGCTTCTACGATTCGATAGCTTGGTTCGACGAGGAGCCGTTGGCAGCTGCTTCGGTGGGTCAGGTACACAGAGCAACACTAACCAACGGAGAGGAGGTCGTGATCAAGGTGGTCAAGGCGGATCACAAGGAGAGGTTCCACAGGGATGTGAAGAGGATGATGAGAATGATGAGATTGGCCATTTCACTGTCACCAAAACTCAGGAGGGTGGGGAACCCTCTGGCACTTCTCAGACACGTTGAGGACTACACGACTAGAGAGTTGGACCTGCGTAATGAAATCAAGGGAGGGTCGGAGTTAGAGTCCATACAAGATGGCTTATCTGGGAATTTCCCGATGCCCAAGCTCAGATTCCCAAAGTACTACCCTGATATGTCTAACGAACATGTATTGGTCTCCGAATTTGTTAGAGGAAAGACACTGGAAGAGTGCATCAATGACGAGAGTCTACCTTGGGATTACTTGATCGAGCTATTCAGAATACACGGGGCCTACATGTTCGGAATCGGGACGTTCCATGGGGATCTCCATCCTGGTAACTGTATAATCGACGAGGATGGGTGCTTTGTTTTCATCGACAATGGAGCAATATGTGAAGCTCCGCGGAATGTTAGTCTTTCGCTATTCAATTTCTTCGAGGAGTTGTCAAAGAGCAATCACGATGCTGCATTCGAAGCTCTGTTGGGCATAGCAGGCCAGAGGCCTTCTGAAGACAGAGTGAGGAGGTTCAAGAGCAGGATGGCAGAAATCTACGATGGTTTCGGAGAAAAGAGCGTGGGCCAGCAGAGCCTTACTGATCTAATGATGAGGACCGTGAGGACCGCAGTAGAGGATGCAGGTGCGGACTTCGGCGAGGAGGGCTTTCCAATCATTCGATCTCTGATGTACATGGATGGTTTAGTAATCAGAACCCATCCACAGGTCAAGTTGATTGCAGAGATGGGTCCGTCGCTGGCTGAGTTCAGAGAAGGTCTGGACATGGAGTGGTGATAATGAGCGAACACAGTGATGTGATTATAGTCGGAGCAGGGCCGGGTGGCCTTTCTTGTGCTATGCTGCTTGCCAAAGCAGGAGTTAAGGTCACCATTCTAGAGAAGACGGGAGAGGTTGGCGGGAGGACGAAGGTCTTCGAGAAGGACGGATACAAGTTCGATAATGGTCCGACGTTCTTCCACTACCCAGAAATTGCAGAGGAGATCTTTGACGCCCTTGGTCTAGATGCGCATGAAGAGCTGGGTCTGATACCTCTTGATCCCAACTACAGACTAGTGTTCGGAGCAGGAGGGAGCCTGAACGCTAACACCGACTTGGATGACATGACTGAGCAAATCAGGGATCTCTGTGGAGAGAAGAACGCTGCTGGCTTCAGAAGATATATCGAAGATAACCGAACGAAGATGACTCTGTCCAAGAATTGCCTCAATGCTCCATGGAGAGGTCCTATGGACTTGATGAACAGGCGTGCTTTACGAGTTGCTAGAGTCCTGAGGCCGTGGAGGAGTGTTGCCTCTGATCTATCTAGATTGTTTCCTGACGAGAGGATGCAACTGGCTATGTCCTTCCAAACCAAATACTTGGGGATGAGTCCGTTCCACGCTCCCAGTCTTTTCACAATCCTCGCATATCTGGAGTACGAGCATGGGGTTTTCCACACCAAGGGAGGCTTGGGGACCATTACACATAGGATGGGCGAGATTGCAAGAGATTTGGGAGTGGATATCCGACTGAACGAGCCAGTTAGCGAGTTCTTGTTTGAGGGTAAGACAGTGGTGGGTGCCAAGACGGAGTTGGGGTCTTACACGGCCGAAAGGTTCGTCATGAATGTTGACTTTGCTACTGGAATGAAGGGTTTGGTGCCGGACGAACTACGAAAGAGGTGGTCCAATAAGAAGCTGGATAAGAAGTCGTATTCATGCTCGACTTACATGCTTTATCTGGGAGTAGACAAGGTGTATGACACACCACATCATCAGATTTACGCGGCTAAGGACTATCAGAAAAATCTACGAGAGGTCACAGAGAACAAGGTGGCTTGGGAAGACCCCTCCGTCTACGTCCAGAACGCGTGCGTCACGGATCCATCAATGGCGCCCGAGGGGCATTCGACAATCTATGTTCTAGTGCCAGCCAGTACAAGTCATCCCGGCATAGATTGGGATGAGATAAAACACGATTACATGGACGTGATTCTCCAGCAGATGGAGAAGTTGGGTTTCTCGAATCTGAAGAATCACATTGTGTCACAGACTATTGTGACTCCCGATGATTGGGCATCTCGAGACATCTACAAGGGGGCTGTGTTCAATCTTGCTCATGGCCTAGATCAGATGCTTTGGCGCAGGCCCCAGAACAAGTTCGAGGAGTTAGAAAGGCTCTATCTCGTAGGCGGTGGGACCCATCCTGGAAGCGGATTGCCTACTATCCTGGAAAGTGGTAGAATTTCTGCGAAGATGATTTGCGCTGACATGGGAATCGTACCTGACTGGAACGGTGCTGATCCATGGTTCGAAGACCTCAGGAGGCCGAAACTCAAAGTGAGGAACGCCTGAGGGAGACCCATGGACCTGTATGATCTCTCATTTTTCCTATCGACAATGTGGGTTGGACCCTTCTGGCTAGCGATGCTAGTTTACCCTGAACACGAAAGGACAAAGGAGATTCTCAGAGGCCCCTGGTTCTTCATTGGACCCATTGCCATTTGGTGGGTCGTGATAGCTTCCGACCCCGAGGGTCTAATCGAGCTCTCAGAGGGCTTCACAGACCCGCTGAACATTGTGGATAGTTTGGTGGGTATTCTCGGAACCCGTGCTGGGGCTTCTGCAGCATGGGCCCATATGGTGGCAGGTGACATTTTCATCACCAGATGGATGTGGAAAAGATGTATCAAAAGAGAAAGTGAAAGGTGGATATCCGCAGTCTCCGTATTCTTCGGCGTGATGCTTATGCCTGTTGGGGTTGCCATACACCTGGCCCTAGTTCGTGAAGACTCGGACTGATGAGATGTCTAGTTGGCTGGTTAACCTGGTTGCAGTCCCATATGGTCTGTGGATTGCATGGGTTGGAGTCCAGCACTTCCGTGACCCGTCCTGGTTCGAACCCATAGTTCCGGACGCCATTGGTAATGCAAGGTTCTGGGTATACGCCAGTGGTGCCTTCGAGATTGCCCTAGGAATTGGGGTTGCTTTGCCCTGGTTCAGAAAGGAGGCGGCACTGGGTCTGACACTGATGCTGATAGTGCTTTATTGGGCCAACCTGAACATGTGGGTGAATGACATACCTCTCAACGGACGGGTCTATGAGAATCACTGGCATATTCTGAGAGGGACAGGACAAATATTACTGATACTGATATCACTCTGGCTGGGTGGCTGGGAGACAGGGAATAGGATCTTCCAGTCAGTTAGAAACTAGTGGATTTTGTCGAGGTCGCTTAAACGACTGTATATATGCTCAGTCTAGGTTTTACGCACATGAAGGATGCACTATGGGACAGGCTAGAAGAGCAACTGAATGAATGGATCAGGGAACAGGAATCATAGCTCTGAGGTGATGATGTGGGCTCTTTCCTATTAGTTGGCGGAAGTAGTGACATAGGAATTATCCTCGCGAAGAGACTGGTAGAAGGGGGGAACAAGGTTACCCTTCTTGTGAGAGACGAGTCCAGAGTATCTGACCTACCGGAAGAGATGGTAGAGAGGTTTGTAGGGGATGCAAACGACGAAGATTTGGTACTGGCAGCGGTCCAATCCTGCATAACATCGGGCGGAGGGACGATTGACGGGGTTGCGCATCTCGTTGGCTCCTTCTCTGTGAGGCCTCCGCATGCCATGAGCAGGGAGTCCTTCGAGGAAGTTCTGTCGACGAACCTTACCAGTGCGTTCGTAACTCTTTCAGTCGCATGCAAGCAGATGCTCAGAGCCGGAGGAGGAAGGGTTGTCTTCACATCAAGCGTAGCAGGAAGTCTTGGTCTGATGAATCACGAGGCGATATCTGCTGCTAAGGGGGGCATAGAGTCAATGGTCAGATCAGCGGCTGCCACCTACAGCAAAAGAGGAATCAGGGTCAATGCAGTCGCTCCCGGACTTACTGAAACCAGGCTTTCCTCTCCCATAACCTCATCAGAGGCCTCCAAGGATGCAGCAGTCGGTATGATTCCTCTAAACAGGATTAACAGAGCAGAGGAAGTTGCAGCGACGATGCACTGGCTGCTCACGGAAGCCCCTGACAACATCACGGGCCAAGTCTTCCATCTTGATGGCGGTATGTCAAACGTGAGGAGTTAGATGCAGTGGAAAAATGCCGTTCGTCTTACTAAGCTGAAGCCAGAGAAGCCCAAGATGGTGAATATAGGACTGAAGACCCTAATGATCGTAGAATATGGTGGGAAGTACCATGCGACCGAAGGGCTTTGCAGACACATGAGGTGGCCTCTAGGATTGGGTGGAAAGGTGAAAGACGGATGCATTACTTGCCCTCTCCACCAGACGCGTCACCGACTTGATGATGGGTGTCTTGAGGAGTGGTCCCCCTTCCCTTTGTTCCCGCCCTATGGAAAGCTAGTGGGAAAGATGTCCAAGAAGAAGGATCTGCCACTCTACGAAACCAGAGTAGAAGGTGACTACGTTCAAGTTAGGATTTGATTGGACCATCCTATTCCTCTTCATCCGAAATTCTCTGGCCCGATGGTAAAATCATGAGGGCGATTAGGAGTATCGGGACTAGTAGGAGGGTGGTTCCAAGGGCGTCTCCTAGTGTCCCTTCTGGACGAGGGATCGTCGGCTCGATCAGCATGCCGATTATGAACAACGCCAACATCAATACTGTGATTGGGAGTTTGTCTCCGAGTGCCTTTGTTCCAGCACCAGACTTATTCACCATCAGGAGCATTAGAGATGCGACAAGAACCATCATTGGGATCGTCATAAGAAGAATTTCCCCTTGGGGCCCTCTACCCTCCTCGAGTGAGTTCTCCATCGATATGAGGTTGCGAAGAGAAATCGCGAGAATTACTACGGCTAGGCCTATGATGGACGGCATCAATCGGTCTCTTTCGGCCTCTGATGTCAGAATTCCACCTCCTTTATCTCTACTCGCTTCCCCATTCCGTCCCTAATCCTCCTAATGTGACCTTCTGCCTCCATGCGAGATAGTAGCCTGCTAGCCTTCGAATCAGTGAATCCCGTATCGCGAACCAGTTCTGCCTGCCACATCGAGTTGCCGTTTGAGGACAGGATGTCAACCACCTTCTGCTGATCCTGTGAAAGCATGGGACTGCTGGTTTCGCGAGTCCTCCTCTCTAGTTCAGGCTTTCTTCTGGGGTCGTTGAGCCACATAAGGGAGACTCCGATGATAACACCGATGCTAGTCAGGAATAGAGAATAAATCACGTATGAGGCCAGGTATCCTGATGAGTTCGTATCGAATGTGAATGGAGCGGCAATAAGCAGTACGAGCATGAAGCCGCCTAGAGATAGTGTAATTCTGGCGACCCTATCCATGGAGCCTTCGATTTCTCCCCCGGTGGCTTGGCTCATGGCAATCCTGACCTAGGCACAAATGTGAATGTTGGCGCGTCGGTTCAGTTGAGTTAGTGCTGATCACTCTGTATGGCAATACTGCCTATCCTCGTACCACGTTCCACCGTTGGCCTCGCAGTCCTCTTGATTATCATAGGTCTCCTGCTCTTCGTCCCCTCTGTCATCCTCCTCACGGTCATCGGAGGTCTCCTGCTCTTCGTCCCCTCTGTCATCCTCCTCACGGTCATCGCTCCAGACGCAGTAGAATACCCCTTCACCGCGATCAGGCGCCTCTGTCCACACGCCCATTCTGGATTCGCACATCTCCTGAGTAATCTCTACCTGGGGAGGTGCTGGAAGGGGCTGGCCGCGATCCTCGCACCTGTCTAGCATCTTGCAGAAAACGCCTCCAATTCTGCCTCGGAATCCCTTCCTCCTGTCATGATCGCGGTCGCATCTGCGATCATCTGAGCAGTCACTGTGGTGATTCGCTCTAGACGTCATGTGCTCCAGTACAGTCCCTAGTATTTCCTTATCGGCCGAGCAGTCTTGGCTGGCGATGCAGAAGGATATTGCTTGCTGGGCCGCTCTCAGCTGGGTTGACTTCTCCTCAGAGAACTCCATCCTCTTCTCCTTGTCCCAGTCCTTCCTCTCGTCCCAGTCCTTGTATTCATCAGTGAGGGCACAGTACTCACCCTTTCGATCATCGGTAGCCCAAGTTCCGCCCTTTTCCTCGCATTCTTCCTGGGTTACTTCCTCGTAGTCTACCTTGTCGACCACGGAGTCTGAGCCGTCCAGTTTAGCCTGCATCCCATCCATAGCCGAGGATAGTTTGCCAATCATCTCGGAAAGTGATTCGGCATCAGCTGTGCAATCCGCGTTATCCTGACAGAATTGGAAGGCTGCGATTAGGCTGGAATCGATCTGTATCCTCTTCTCGAGATGCTCGGTCCTGTCCTCCATCCTATCGTCCATACGGCTCTTCATCGCCTTCCTGATGTGCTTCCCAAATAGTCTGCTTTCCGTTTCCTTGGCCTCCCATGTGTCCTCCCCGGTCACATCATCTACTGCTCCCTCGAAGGGGTCCTCCTCCGCGTACACCGGCGCAGCGTAGTCCTCTAAGGTCGCTGAGACTGATGCCCCGGCCAGTAGGGATACCATTGCGAGTGTGATGACTCCGATCGTAGCTCTGCTTCTGTTATGCTCAATTCCGACGCTTCTCTTTGGGTCCATTCTTCTTCACCTTGTCTGTGCACTAGTTGCAAAACCATATCATAATCTGTAGCAAATGCTCGTTATTTCATGCAAAAAGCCGCAAAAGGTGTATACCAAATTCGGCCTGATTAGTTCGATGAGGCGTATCCTATTGGTTGTAGTTTTTCTACTCGGAGCTATACTTCCCGGGTCTCTCGCGGAAGTCTCAACATCCGAAGAGGTCGTGGTAACAGTGGATAGCACTAACCTGAGATTCTCTCCTTCTTCGGTCACCATTTCTGAGGGTGACTCTGTGCGGTTTTTCTGGAGTGGCGAGCTACTTGCACATAACGCAGTTGCAGAGGACGGGTTGTTTGATTCAGGGGATACCTCCAGGAACGTGGACTATACATTCACGTTCGAAGCGGGAACAAACGGGACGTACCAGTACGTTTGCGAGCCCCATGAGAGTGTCGGGATGGTGGGGACGGTTGTCGTCGAGCCCATGCAAGGGCCGGTTTCTCCTGAGCCAGTAAATGATACGAGCGATACAGCTCTATCAGGATCGGGGGGGACTTGGATACCCTTCTTTGGTTTGGAGATAGTGGTCCTTGTAATGGCGGCCGCGCTTATCTTCCAGTTAGGAAAAGCGCAGGGCATCGGAGACGTGCGTCTCTTCAGGGAGCCTGAAAGCGGGGAGGAATAGTCCCTATTCATTACAAGGTATTAGTTGGAACTGGCCCGTATGCGTTCTCATGAGCCTGTCCTTCCTCGATCATCCAAACTAGCCACATGATGAGTCCTATGCATGGGATAAAGGTGATGAGTATCATCCAGCCGCTCTTGCCGGTGTCATGCAACCTCCTGACGGATGAAGAAAGCAGTGGGATTGCAAAAACCAGAAAGGCCAAAATGGCCAGAAGCAATACTACGAATCCGGCTTCCGGGCTGACCATAGAGAGAGCCAAAAAGACAATCATGGCTCCGATCAAAAATACATTGGTGATGAGGAAGTACCCGAGATATCCCCACCAGTATTCAGATCGAGATGCCCTGCCGTTGAAGTCCCCGAACTTGTTCCTAAATACCACTGTGAGTGCGTCCATGAAACTCATCATCTGCTGTGGTCGAGGGCTGAACCCTGGCGTTTCGAATTGCTGGGGAGGTGTTTGTCCATCTTGTTCCATATCGGGCGCTTGTTCTGATGCAGGTTAAGTCTTGTTACGTCACATCGCAGAAAGACAGTTTTCGAGTTTAGAAAGCGTTCGATCCACGTCGTCATGGTTTAGGACCATTGGTGGCTTTATCTTGATGACATTGTGAAGGGGTCCGTCCGTACTCAGAAGCACCCCCTGATCCCTCATCGCACTCACTATTTCTGACGCCTCCAATGCCGCCGGTTCTAGGGTGCCCCTGTCCTTCACCATCTCGACTCCGAGGAAGAGTCCCCGTCCACGGACGTCCCCAATCAGCTCGTGCTCCTGCATCAGAGAATTCAGACCGTTCTTGAAGCGTTCTCCTAGGACATGGGCTCGATTCATCAGTCCCTCTTTCTCAATGACATCCATCACTGCCATGCCGATAGCACACGAGACTGGGTTCCCGCCGAACGTGCTGAAGAACTCCATGCCCCCGAAAGAAGATGCGATTTCCGGTGTCGTGAAGACCGCTGCCATGGGGTGTCCGTTCCCTATCGGCTTTCCCATCACCACGATGTCTGGGATTACTCCGCTCTCCTGGAAAGCCCACATGTGCGTCCCCACTCTGCCGAACCCTACTTGCACCTCGTCTGCAATCAGCAGCCCCCCTTGGTTCCTGACGGCTGAGGCGACCTCTGGGAAGTAACTGGGTGGTAGGGGTACCTGCCCCGCACAGGATAGCATGGACTCGATCAGAAGGCCTGCCAATGAGCCCGCTTGCTTCATTCCCTCCCTTGCCTCTACTGAGTAGTCAGTAGTGGGACGCCGGTATGTGTCGGGGATGGGTAGCACGTGCACCCATGGCTCTGGCGAGCCTCTCCCCCCAGGCCCTCGAAACTTGTATGGGCTCAGGTCAATTAGCATTCCCGTGTGTCCGTGGTACGCACCCTCAATCACAGCCATGTCGTGATTTCCTGTGTATGATCGTGCCAGCCTGACCGCGAGTTCATTGGCTTCAGAACCTGAGTTTACCAAGAAGCCCACAGTCAAGGACTCGGGAAGGGTGGAGGATAGTCGACCCAGGTACTCGGTTAGTTCCCCGTACACGTACCTGCTGTTAGTGTTCAGAATAGCCATCTGCCTCTGGCCGGCTTCAACAACATTCGGGTTACAGTGACCTACATGGGAGACGTTGTTCACGAGATCTAGGTACTTGGTCCCGTCCGAGGCGTGCAGGTACTGCATCTCGCCCCTCACTATATGCAAGGGCTTGCCATGCGCAATTGACAGGGCTTTGCTGATGTGCCGATTCCTAGCTTCGAGTAGATTTCTCAGTTCCTCCATGACGTCGCCTGCTACAGTCATCGCACCCTCCTGTCCGTCCATAATGGATGGGTCATAGGCTTCCGGAATCAGGAAAACTAGTTCCGTTCTCCTAATAATTATGAATGATAATGCAGGGGGTTGTTCGTGCCGGGAACGTTTGACAGAACAAGAGGGCGGGCTCTGACCAGAGAAGTCTCTCCAAGTTACGCAGACGCCGTGTCCAGCTACCTAGGCACTAGAATGCCGGACTACGAGGCTGCCAGAGGCGCGCAGGAGGCGTATTTCGCAGCACTTAGAGCACATGGCACCGAGGTAATCACCCTTCCTACGTTGGAAGGTTTCCCAGACTGCTGTTTCGTAGAGGATGCGGCAGTAATTCTTGATGATGTAGCCTTGATTCCGAACCTCGGTCATCCTAGCAGAGACGGGGAGAAGGAGTCTGTAGCAGAACATCTAGCAGATGACTTTGATGTTATCAGGATGCCCAAGGGAGCAACTCTCGACGGTGGAGATGTCGTCTTCTACGATGATCGTTTTCTCGTCGGAATCTCTACCCGAACCAACAAGGAGGGTGCCGATTTTCTGGCTGAGCATGCCAAGGGAGCGGGCATGGATGTGCAGTTGTTCGAAGTTCCGAAGAGCACATTGCACCTGACAACAGTCTGCTCGAGTCCGAGGTCCGGCACTATGGTAGCTGCGATGGGTCATCTAAAGGAGAGTGATCTGTCCTTCGCTGAAGAGGTAATCTGGATTCCCGAGGATGAGGGTTACGCAGCGAACACCATCGCATATGGCAATCGGATAATCATGGCAGAGGGTTACAAGAAGGCAAGGCAGATGTTGATGGATGCGGGCTTCTCAATCACGTCGATTGAAATGACCGAGTTCAGGGAGGTCGATGCGAGTCTGACCTGTCTCTCGGTATTCATCGGATAGTTTGTTAGCAACTGCAGACTGCGTATATCATGCACGTCGCAGCAAAACTGACTCTAGGAGTCGGGGTTGGAATGCTTGCAATTGGCATCTTGCTCGTTGGCTTGGGTGCTAGAACAGCAGGTTCAGCCGAGGATTTTTCTGTTGAAGAGGATGAGGTTTGGAATGGGAGTTCTGGTCAGTACGTCCATCAGGACCCATCAGAATGGGGGCTGTTAATCTTCGTTAGGGATGAAGTCAGATGCGATGAGTTCGACATCAATGTGAGTGTTGTATCATCCGACACTGATGGGAAGGTATGGTACGAGCATGACTGGTGTATCGATGGTGGGAGATTACCTTCCGGTCATGCTGATGACCCTGAGGGTTGGCTCCACATGGGAACGGTTCGCGGCCTCGAGGTGGGTGCGACTTACGAGTTCACATCGAGGGAGGAGGTTTTCGCTGTTGAAGAGAGTCTGGTAGTCGAGCTACTCGAGGGTCTGTTTGGAGGTATCTTGGGGGCTTTGGGCGGAAGCTCGTGCGCGTGCTGCGGACTCCTGATACTGCTTCTCGGGCTCATTCTGGCATTTACTATGAAGGAGGAGGTTCCGACAAGCTACAAGGTAGACGCAGAGGGCAAGATTATTCTCGACCATTCCGGAACCGGGGACATCTCGAAATCCATACAGATCTCTGATGGTCCTGATGGGCCTGGAGGAGGGTCGTCGGAAGACACGGATGCTTGGTACAAGCAGAACTAGAATAGAGAGCGTTTGGTATTATTCTGATACCCCTCACCGAATCCATTAACAATGACTCGTAGAGTCATTGCGCAATGGCTGAGCGGAACGCTAAGACTTCAACCCAATACGGTTGGGGTAGAGCCGCGGTTATACTATCGGTAATTTTCCTAGTACAAGCTGTAGCACCCGCAGCTGTTTCTGAGAACTCGTTCGATGAGATGACCCTCTGCCAACCCTCTCCAGGTCTAGATGGAGTATGCGATGACAGACGCGATGCCGATGATGAAACTCAAGACATCACTAACTGGGTAGAGGGGATGTTTTACTTCAATATGACAAGCCCAACTCAGATCCAATTCCAAGCCTCATGGGCCATAAGAGAGTGGGATAAATCGGGGATGGG
>JAPOKZ010000146.1:0-1503 GCA_029977385.1 Methanobacteriota archaeon | reverse complement strand
GAGTGTGGTTGATGCATACCAAATGTACTACATGATGGAAAAAATGGGGTTTGCGAGATATAGAACTTAAAAACGTGACGTCATTGTAATGAAACGATGTTCAGCATCGCAAATAATTTTACGGCTCCCCCCGTCAAAATCGCATCTGAGCGTAAGCCTGAGTACCATCCAAGGACTTACAGTCAGTTTGTCAAGGGTCTCAAAAACAAGGAACTTCCTGCCGTTATCGTGAAGCCAAGTGAGAATGTCGCCCAGTTTCAAGAGGAGAATGGTGACTATGGTGATGTTCGTATCGTTCAAACGGAGCAGCTCTGGCAGACCCTGATGGACAGTGATGCCGAGGTTCTCGTGGATACTTCGGGACCTCCCATGTCCTTCGCTGAAACTGGAATCATGGTCATCCTTGGTATCTACCTCTTCTCTGTCCTACGAGCCATCTTTGGTTCCCGTGGATCCGGTGGTATGGGAATGCCCAACCCCTTCGGAAAGTCCACTGAGTTTACGATGGACCAAGAGGTTGAGACACGATTCACTGATGTTGAGGGTATCGACTCTGCCAAAGAGGAACTCGAAGAGATTGTGGATTTCCTCAAGAAACCTGAACGCTATTATGGAAGTGGTGCCAAGATTCCTCGTGGTGCTCTCCTTGCTGGTGCTCCAGGTACGGGTAAGACCCTCCTCGCTCGAGCCATTGCTGGTGAGTCCAACGTCCCCTTCATCCAGTGTTCTGCCGCTAACTTCGTTGAGATGTTCGTAGGTGTTGGAGCCAAGCGCGTACGCGAACTTTTCCAACAGGCACGAGAGAATCAACCGTGTATCGTCTTCATCGATGAGATTGATGCTGTCGGTAAGAAGCGTGGTGGTGGAAACATGCCCTCCAATGACGAGCGTGAGCAGACCATTAACCAGCTCTTGACCGAGATGGATGGTTTCGACAATGAGACTGGTATCGTGGTCATCGCCGCCACAAACCGTATCGATATCCTTGACGATGCCCTCCTCCGTCCAGGTCGTTTCGACCGTAAGATTCAGGTTACCCTTCCAAGTGTTCAAGGGCGTAAGAAGATCCTGGGTGTCCACTCGAGAGACAAGAACCTCGCGGAGAATGTGGACCTTGGAAACATCGCGAAGCAGACGACGGGTTTCTCTGGTGCTGACCTCGCGAACCTCATGAACGAGTGTGCTATCCGCGCTGTTCGTGATGGTGAGGGTGTGATCACGAATGACATCGTGGAGAATGTCTACCAGCGTGTTGTCGTGGGTGCCAAGGGTGATGTGAAGTTCTCCCTCCGCAAGAAGGAACTTGTGGCGTACCATGAGGCTGGACATGCTATCATGGGTGTCCTCGTCCCTGACTACGATACTGTGCGCAAAGTCTCCATCATTCCTCGAGGTGCTGCGGGTGGTATCACCTTCTTCCAACCTAATGAGGAGAATGCCGACTCTGCGATGTACACGAAGGAGTACCTCCTCTCCCAAATCAAGGTGGCTCTCGGTGGTCGT
>JAPOKZ010000141.1:0-1555 GCA_029977385.1 Methanobacteriota archaeon | reverse complement strand
GTTGGACCAAGCTTGCAGTTCGGTTTCTCCGGGAGATGCGACGCGCAAGGAAGAGATTCATCGCCTCACGCGGGTGACCACAAGAGGACTCCGTCTCCCCCTCCAAGCCTCCAATATCCGACGTCGTCAGGGGACCCAAGGGCAAAGGCAGGCTGGTGCGGGTCTGTGGACTGAGAAGGTTGACATCGTCTACAATTGAGATAGTGCGACGCGTCCCGTGGCGTGGCTCGGGAGTAGCCACAAAACGGGCGCGGCGAGTAACACTTCCCTCTTTCCTCGCTTAGCACGCGCCGCTCCAGCCTGCCCGGGCTTGACCCAGAGAGGTAGTTGGGAACTCCTGCTGCTCCCTGGGCAAGGGTGGATGACATGTCTCTCAAGCCCCCCAAACTTATCCCTCAGGGGGGCGGCTCTCACGTGGCGCGACCTGGGGACCACCCGGGCACGTTGGCGTGCAATGCAACGCGGAACACAGCGGTAACGTCGAGGTTCCTCAGGGCGTCTGCATGAGTCTTAAGACACCGACAACACCGCAACGCCCCTGCCAACAGACACTGACCACAGCTGTCTGCGTGGTATGCCGCCAAGCGCCAAGAACAGTTCGCACAGCCAGTATTTCAGCCCCCGAGGCTGAAGGGAGGGGTCGGGTTCTATCCCCGAGTGAATTTTGACGGAGAACGGAAAGTCTCGCCTCGTGCGAGATCTCCCCCCTTCCTGAGGACCACTGCGCTGCTGCTGCTCAGACTGGGAAGAAGTCCCAGTCGGGCCTGTTGGGATCTCCTGCAGGTACCATACGAGCACTCCCCGCGGACCTGCACCGCCGGGACCGTTGCCCTCACGCCAGCCCGGTGTCTGCTGACGGAGGCCAACACTACTTTACTTGACAGTACAGTAGCATAGAGGGATAGGGGTGAGTCTCCCTCAGGAACGTAGCACGGCGGAACAAGTCTTCTACACCTGGGTAGCGCGGTCGCGCTCGGGGTCCTCCTCGTTCACTGCGTCAGCTTTGCATAAACCTTCCTCCTCCTCCTCCTCCTCCTCCTCCTTGAATAAACTTTCCTCTTAAGGCTCGAAATGATGCTCAGACGAATGAGTGACGCTGGGGGTTCAATATTACGGAGTCAACAGCTTGATGGATCTGAGAGGCCTCAAATCTGGGAACAGTCCTTAAGGCTAGTAACCGACAAGAATTTAAGGTCCAATTCAGATTGAGAACCTCTCCAGACTCAAGAAGCATGGCCAAGAGGATTTAGCTGCGTCGAGCAGGTACCTCCAGCAGCCGCAGCTGAGAAGTGATCTTCTGGACTGGGGTCATCCCAGACCAGACGTACAATGAGCATAGCGCGCTATATGCGTCATCTCCCGAGGGAATATAGTAGAAGCATCTAGCTTACTTATTCAGGAAGGATACGGAGCTGAGCGAGCTACAGCTCCTTCGCCAAATAATTACGAAATGATTGAAAAGCTTGGATATCTAATTTCGCTGCTCAGCACGGTTGCTCCGCTCCAAAAGAACCCCTCCTCCTCCTCCTCCGCGTTGTAAACATTGTTTCCTAAT
>JAPOKZ010000063.1:0-4852 GCA_029977385.1 Methanobacteriota archaeon | reverse complement strand
TGAGCAGCATCTGGTGTATCTAAGAAACTACATCGGAGGCAGTTTCGTAGAGCACTCTGGTCAGGACTGGATGGATGTTTTAGAGCCAGCCACCGGACGAGTATACGGAAAGGTCCCACTATCGGACTCTGAGACTATAGATTCGGCTGTTGAGGCTGCTCGTGAAGCTCAACCCGGATGGGGCTCCCTTAGCCCGGATGAAAGGGCTGATTGGCTGGACAAGATAGCAGACTACCTTGAGTCGTCGTCCGAAGAGATAGCGGCACTAGAGAGCAGGGACACGGGTAAGCCGATTTCACTTGCTAGATCCCTTGATGCAAGCAGGTCTGTCACTAACTTCCGATTCTTTGCAGGTATGATCAGGGAGCAGGAGCCGGAGATCTTCGAGAATGATGACTCCACCAATTATGTCCTGTACAAGCCCGTCGGCGTAGGAGCACTGATCACACCTTGGAACCTCCCACTGTACCTATTGTCATGGAAGGTTGCTCCCGCGATAGGCATGGGCAACACAGTGGTCTGCAAGCCAAGCGAGCTGACCCCCATGACAGCTGACCTCCTGATGAGAGCGGTGGACAGCGTCGGCCTACCGGCCGGAGTGGTCAACCTCGTCCACGGTGACGGTATCGGAGCCGGTGCCCCCCTCGTGGAGCATCCTGACGTGGACCTGGTCTCTTTCACAGGCGGCACTTCGACAGGAGAGAAGGTGGCCTCCTCCGCCGCTCCGATGTTCAAGAAGATGAGCCTCGAGCTCGGGGGGAAGAACTCCAGCATTGTCTTCGCGGACTGCGACATGGAGGGCACCGTCGCCGGAGTCGTCAGGTCTGGGTTCCTCAACCAGGGACAAGTTTGCCTGTGCGGCTCTAGGGTACTCGTCGAGGATTCGATTTACGATGAGTTCGAGGAGAAGTTCGTTGAGGCGGTAGAGGCCCTGACCATCGGAGACCCGTCAGATGAATCCACCCAACTAGGGGCCCTGATTTCGAAGGAACACCTCCAGAAGGTCAGGGGTTACGTCGACCTAGCGCTCGAAGAGGGGGGGACAGTCCTGACGGGCGGGGAGCCGTGCCTACCATCCGATCTCGGTGGCGGGAACTGGATGGCCCCGACTGTTATCTCGGGCCTTTCTCCCGACTCGAGGTGCTCCACCGAGGAGATCTTCGGACCGGTGGTTACGCTTCACAGGTTCGAGACCGATGATGAGGCACTGGAAATAGCGAACTGCACTAGCTACGGCCTCGCAGGAAGCGTCTGGACTAGCGACCTAGAGAGGGGCAGGAGGTTCTCGGAATCAATTGAGACCGGGATGGTATGGATAAACGCCTGGCTTCACAGGGACCTCCGAGTACCGTTCGGAGGGGTGAAGGACAGCGGAGTCGGGAGGGAAGGCGGGAAGTGGAGCCTGGGATTCTTCTCGGAGGCCGTGAACGTGTGTGTGAAGCACGACTAGTGCAGCAAGAGTGAAAGTCCCCAATAGTCGGTCGGACATGATGCCTCCTGCTGGAATAGTGGGCCTAGGGTCCCACGTCCCCTCCAATGTGATGACGAACGAGGACTGGACGGGACTGGTAGAGACCAGCGATGAGTGGATCACCACGAAAACTGGAATCAAAGAGAGGAGGATAGCAGACCCGGACGTCTGTACTAGCGACCTGGCAGTGATTGCGAGCCAGCAGGCGATCGAGGAGGCAGGCCTATCCCCAGATGACATTGACATGCTTATCCTTGCAACGAGCAGCCCTGACGTCCCCCTATCTTCCACGGCAGGAATCACACAGCACAAGCTTGGGTGCAGTAATGCAGCTGCCTTCGACATCAACGCGGTATGCGCTGGTTGGGTACATGCTCTGGACATCGGATCGAGATACGCTGGGACCCGAGACTACTCAAACGTCCTAGTAGTTGGATCTGAGGTTTACAGCAGGATCCTGAATTGGGAGGACAGGGGGACTTGCGTTCTGTTCGGTGACGGGGCTGGAGCGGCCGTTCTTTCCGATGTGGGTGAGGGAAGGGGGATACTAGGCAGCTGGATGATGTCAGACGGTAGCGGATCTGGAGTGATCGAGATACCTGCCGGAGGCGTTAGGGCGCCCATCCCCTCGTCCGGATTCGAAGAAGGTGACCAGTACTTCCAGATGGATGGAAGGGCAGTATGGAGGTTCGCTATCGAGGCCTTTCCCCAGGCTGTCAGAGGAGTGCTCGAAAGGATAGGGAGAGACCTCTCAGAGGTGGACCTGATAATCCCCCACCAGGCTAACCTCAGAATCGTGGAGGCTGGTATGGAGAATCTGGGGTTACCCATGGACAAGACCTTCACCAATCTCGAGAGGTACGGGAACACCGCCGGGGCAAGCGTCCCAATAGCACTCCACGAGGCTGTTGACGATGGACTCGTGAACAGCGGGGATCTGATCGTGACGGCTGCCTTCGGGGGAGGGCTGGCATGGGGCGCGAACGCATTCATATGGGCGTAGGGAAGGCGAATACCGCTGGGTAGGCTTTTATCCGCCCCACCATGGGAATGGACGATGAGGCGCACGGCAGTATTACTAGTAATACTGATGCTGACTTCGGTGGCGGCTTCGATGAGCAACGGATACTGGATGGTCAACGAGCCGATGCAGATGGGGTCTTCCTCGGGGTCCGGTTGCACCAACCAGACTCACTCCGGCGGCGCTTTCTACGCAGACATCGCCAGCGGGAACGACTCCTGGGCGGGAACCTCGGATTGCCCCACAGCCTCCATCCAGGCTGCAGTAGACCTTGCAGGTCAGGGAGATTCGATAATTGTCAGGGAGGGGGTATACCACGAGGCGGTCACTCTGAACGAGCCCGGCATGAGACTGACGGCTGCCGATGGTGAGAGGGTTGTTCTCGACGGTAGCAGGAGCGTGGAGGACCTAGGCGGATCATGGTCTGTTCACGACTCTTCCTCCTCCGAGGGTACCGTCTGGAAGGCCGACCTCTCACAGAATGCATGGCAGCTGTTCGTCAACTACCAGGAGGAGATGCCAGCCAGATGGCCTAATGCAAACTTCTCCGACGGGACCGCTCTCAACGACGACGAGTACTGGGCCCACGGTAGCGTGGACGTGGATGACTACGAAACGAACGAGACCGCCTCCTGCAACGATGGTATGGTCAAGTACCAGAGCGGCAGTAAGTACTACTGCCTGAACTATGTAAATGGGGAGCTCGAGGATGACAACTCGTCCTATGCCGGACACGACGGCCTCATCGACAGCGGGGTGAACGCCACGGGTGCGATAGCGGTACTGAACATCGGCTCGTTCAGGACCTGGAGCAGGAACGTGACGTCCCACAACACGAGCAACGGCTCCTTCACATTCCAGGAGGTCCCCAGCAGCGAGTGGAAGTACAAGCACCACATGTACTTCCTCACCCAGAAGCTGGAGCTACTGGACGTTCCCGGAGAGTGGTTCTTCGACCACGAGTCCGCTGCCAACACAGTCTACTACATGCCCAGGGACGGAAGCGACCCCAACGACCTGGACATCAGGATGAAGACACAGCCCTACGCAATCCTGTGCTCGGACGACGATGGGGTGGTGGTCGAGGGATTCGACTACTTCGCCACAACGTTCAGCCTCGACGACTGCGACGGCTCGGAGATCAGGAACTCCACTCTCCTCTACCCCAGCACCTCGAAGAGGTCCCTCGGCCATGCCGGGGAGGACATGGACAACAGGCACGTCTCCAGGGTCGACGACTGCATTGGCTGCCTCATTGACAGCTGCGACTTCCTCTACACCGACGGGGCTGCGTTCGAGGCCCATGGAGGGGCATCGAGCTCCCAGAACAACACCATCAACAACTCCTACTTCTACCACATCGACTGGTCGGGCTCAGATCAGAAGAGCCTGATGACGACCATCATGATGGACGGAACGAACAACCGTTTCACCAACAACACGATGCACAAGACCGGGACCTCCGCTACGATCAGGATAGGGAACGCGCCCCAGATCATGTTCAACGAGATCTACGACACCGCATACATCCAGTCTGACGGGACGGTCGTCCAGATGATGCAGGCGGAGCAGCAGGGCGCCAATGTCGCCTACAACTGGATCCACGACGTGCCGAAGTACGGGATCAGGATGGACGGCCCGTTCGGGGGCACGAACTCAGGCAGAAACGCCAGCGTGCACCACAACGTACTCTGGAACGCCAACGGAGCCATAGTGGCCAAGGGAGACTACCACAGCGTCACCAACAACACGGTGCTCCTGGGGTCCGAGGGAGACAGGAACCACATCATCGTCCTCTACGACTCGACGGGCGGCAACGAGAACTCGACGATCATGTCCAACGTGGCGGACTCGATAAGCGGGCACAGAACCAACTCGAACGAATCAAGCCCGATTCCAGTGAACAACACCACGATCGGCAACAACTGGAACGGCTACGACGCCCAGAACGCCAACGAGAGCGTCGCCGGGATGCTCGTCTCACCCGGGACGAGCGACTTCAGGCCCGTGTTCGGCTCGGAGATGGATCTGATGGGAGCGGGGGCGTACTCCAGCACCCAGAACGCGACCGTCCCCGCAGACCCGTCCTCCTTCGACCCCTCTACCTACTACTGGCTGCCGGGCATCAAGAGGAATTCCTCGAGCCCCTACGAGCAGAGCGCCTTCGACCTACCCTGCCCATCGGGCCAGTTCCGGACCGTTGCAGGAGCCTCCTGCGAACTAGCTCCGCTTGGTCAGCACGTCCCTCTCTGGGGCTCCGACTCCGCGATTGAGTGCCTCGCCGGGAGTTGGCAGAACCAGACCGGGCAGTCGAGTTGCATTGAGGCGATCCCTGGCCAATACGTGGATGTGAACGGGTC
>JAPOKZ010000187.1:0-1030 GCA_029977385.1 Methanobacteriota archaeon | reverse complement strand
ATGTTCGCGTCTATCCCGCTTTCTGCAATTGATTCAAGAACTCTCTCATACTCATCAATAAACCATGAAGACTCTTCTATGGTGCTTATTTCCTCTCCTAGAACATCGACTGTGAAGCATGCTCCTTCGGATGACAATTTCACCATCAGATCAAGTGCCTGCTCCAAGGTCTCTCCTGCCATGTACCTCTTTGCCACCCATCCTACGATGAAGCGTGGTGCGAAGGGCAAGAATCCAACAATCACTCTGCCGAAGATTCCCATAGCCTCCACAAGTGGGCTAGAGACTTGACGATTACGGGAGGGGGATTTGCTTTCCTCTTAGAACTGGGACGTCTAGTTCCGCGAGTAGGGAAGACAAAGCCTGTCTTTGCCACCCCTTGAATGATTTTCTATCTAAGTGGGCGAAAACATGACCACCTGGAAATGCTGCTCTAGTAGATTCTACAGCGGTACGGACAGAGTGCTTCCAAGGCCCAGTAGGCTCGGATTCTCCTTGACTCTCGAAGACAATTGCATAGTTTGCCAAGATGTGCCCCACCCATACTTCTGTCTCGGAAATAACTGCTTTGTGCCTGGGTGCATAATGACCCCCCCCTAATCCAATCATGACGTTTCCCTCACCCTCCCATTTCCTTTCAAAGGCTCCATCTGACATTCCCAAGCAGATCGATATTGTCTCTGCCCAAACACGTGCAGCCCTTGTATCGGACCATCTTTCCTCGTTTGACCCGATTTCGAGATACAATGTCGGAGCGTCCAATAGTGGCCCATGATGTGTGGCCTCCAGAGTAATATCATACTCTTCATCTAGGTTGGATTCTATGGCAACCCTCCTCATCGTCCTGAAAAGATCGCCGAATCTCGTTGAGGGGGGGACGGCTCGTCCCTTTACTCCTCCAGAGCGAGCTCTTTCACCATGTGGAGTTTCACCTGGAACGCCTATTGCGTGAAGAGTAAGTGCTGGTACCTCTGATGCAGAGGCGTGCTTGGATAGAACAAGGACCTCGTCGACCGGGAAATCCGTCCTT
>JAPOKZ010000180.1:0-1075 GCA_029977385.1 Methanobacteriota archaeon | reverse complement strand
GGTGGTGGTGTCGTCCCGCTAAGTATAGCTTAAATCTATCTATCATAATGATAAGTTAGAACCAATATTCAATAAATTGAATAAAGGCAGCTGAACTCGCATCAGTAAGAACGAATATCAATAACATAAAATAAATCAAAAAATTGTAAACAGTGAAGGGTAAGATTGAGTGAGGATGGGGTAGGGGTCAGCACTTGTGGGTCTACTCGAGGTCGCGGTCTCTCCAGGCGTCAGGATTGTTGGCCGGTACGAAGCCTTCGAAGGTAGCTGTCAGATTAAGTCTGACTGATTGGCTCCTGGTAGTGGTTCTTCTCGGTACAGGCGCTTCTGTGTCGTCCTCGACCGTTGCTACTACAGACGCCACTATGGCATTTGTAAGAGCGTTGATCAGAGGGGACGTGGTAGCGTGGCTGGTATTCTGAGTTGAACGGGGAGACAATTCGTTGACGGCTACTTCTATATCATCAGCAGTAAACGGCTCTGTGATGACGGCCTCGTTGGTAGTGATGAGGGGGCATTGGGTGTAGGTTGGACCGTGACGAAACTCGCAACTATTGCAGAATGGGGGCCGGCTGTGGGGGGATAGGCATGGTGGGCCGAGGCATTCGATGCATCGACAGTTCCCGCAGATCGCAGGGCCTTGGTCGTTGCTTGGCGTCGATGGCTCGATGACGACGGTTCGAGATCGTCTCGGCGGGATTTGTCCTGGTACTTTTGGCTTGAATGTTTTGTAGGAGCCAGGTTCGAGCCCAAGGTACTTTTCCATCATTGGGGGCCAGGCTTCCGATTGCACTAGTTGGAACAACGGGTAGATTCGAGGGGTGACGTTGATGGAGCCAGCACTTTTGACATACGGAGCTTTCGCTGCTACTCCCTCTTCGAGGAATGAGGCCTCGCCGATACGCTTTAGGCTGTCGGTATGGGATTGGCCGATGGTCTTGAGTGGCTTTGAGTCTCGATGGTATACTCTGCCATATAGCCAGCAGCCAAAGAGAAGCCGAGGGCATCGGGTAAAGTCCATGTACGATAGTTTCTCGACCCACCGAGCTCGACGAAGATCCATGGTCTGGATAAT
>JAPOKZ010000130.1:0-1783 GCA_029977385.1 Methanobacteriota archaeon | reverse complement strand
TGTGGTACGCCATTGCTGACAGCGGATATGCTGACATTGCGTTCGCCCTTGCTGCAGGAGGTCTATTCACCCTTTCACCCCTCATCGCATACGAGTCCTGAGGAATCAGAGGGTACCCTCTGACCCGTATGCGACTCAATGGGTGTGGACAACCCCCTCTGTGCACAATGAATATGGCCTAGTGGCTTTACTCCGCACTATGAATGGAAGAGCCCTAGCACTGACCCTCGCCGTTTTGTTCCTCGCACCCGGATGTGCAGGGGCAGATGTCGAGGAAGACCGAGAAGAAGTTGAGTTGGAAGAGTGGAATTCGTACTACGTCGACTCAATGGATGATCTACCAACCTGTGACTCATCCACCGCAGGTAGGCTGTACTACATCGCTGCCTCCTCCATGTTCTATGCATGCACTTCCGACAACGGCTGGCTTTACGTCGATCTGACTGGCCCCGCTGGACCCCAGGGTGAGGTCGGGCCCACAGGACCTCGGGGAGAAACTGGGGAACCCGGACCGAAGGGTGATCCGGGCGAGAATGGAACAGATGGAGCCGATGGACAGGACGGAGCGGATGGACAGGACGGAGCGGATGGACAGGACGGAGCGGATGGACAGGACGGCACGGTCACCCTTCCGGGCTGCGAACTAGTGCCATGGGGGCATTGCCAAGGTGCGGACCTGTCCAACATGGATCTGTCCAACATGGACCTTACTGGAATCAACTTGCGAGGCTCAATAATGCACCAAACGAACCTAAGCGGAGCAGTACTCGAAATGGCAATAATTAGCGAAAGTGAGATTTTATTTTCTGATTTCAATAATGCGCAATTGCAGAAGGCCGATTTTTCCGGCTCACTCGTCTCCTGGACTAACTTATCAGGCACAGATTTCGACTCTGTCGATGCAAGGGGCTCACAAATTAATTTCAATCAGTTTCAAGGAGCAACCTTCCATTCTGCTTCACTCCAGAATACTCACTGGACTAACAACAATCTGAGTGCCTCAGTTTTTGATGGAGCGGATCTATCCGGTTCTACAATGACATCTGCGTACAACCCGGCTGAATGGTACAACTTCAGCACATTCAACGGTAGTAGCTTCGATGGTTCGAGGCTGGTTGGGACGACTCTGATTGGGAATTTCACCAACACTACGTTCGTAGAATCAGACATGGAAGACTCGTTCTTGGCAGGAAATTGGACAAACGCGCAATTCACTAATTCTAAAATGGAGGGGGTTGTATTCACCCTGATCAGGTTGAACGGTGCTAACTTTTCCGGCGCACAGTTGAGTTTTGCTTCATTTAACCAATACCCTCATCCAGTTTCTATATCCGCTAGCGATGGCTCTCTTGACGTTATCTTCTCGAATTCATACTGGCATCAGACGATTTGGATAGATGGAGCTAGGTGTGATGAGAACCCGGTTTATTGGGGCCAGGATCCTGATAATGTTTCATGTGATTCCGATGGAAATTGGATCAACCTCTAGAATATAGAACACGAATCATCCCTCTGACCCCAGTAGCATTCAGAGGGATTAGGCGACCACCCCTCTGACAATACCGTGCTCTCAATGGGTTGCCAGGTAGAACCCTCTGACCACAATGCGAGTCACAGATACCGACTGATTGCGATACCGCTCACACGCTACCCTCTGAGTCCTCGTGAGTTCGAGAGGATTTGGTATTTTCATAATGCAATTTGAAACCATAAGAAACCAAAGCAACACCCAAAATCAAGAACAGAAAACCATCAGGATTTGAAACAAAACTGAACAAATCGC
>JAPOKZ010000049.1:0-7512 GCA_029977385.1 Methanobacteriota archaeon | reverse complement strand
GGAGACCGAGATAGGCTGGTTCATCGACAAGGTCTGGGTCACCGAGGGAATTAAGCCAGGGATAATCGGCTGCTCGCACCATATCGGGAGATGGAGGAGAAAGCAGGACTCAGGGAACCGGTACATGACCAACGAGGTCGAGATCGAGGATTTAGGCGATGGGAAGATGAGGATGAGGACGGTATCGGGGGTGCGTCCCTGGGAGTCTGACGACCCCGACACCAACAGGGTCTGGTGGAGGGACGGGGGGGTGCATCAGAACATCACTCATGCAGTGCAGCCCGACCCCATTAGCGGAGCCCACTGCTGGCTCCAGAAGGTCAGGATAACCAAGCCGGAAGACGGAGAGGAGTACGGAGACGTAGAGGTCGATACGAACAAGTCGTTCGAGTACTACAAGAGATGGAACGAGATGGCGAAGGAGAACGAAGTCCATCCCCGAGGAGAGAGGAGGCCGCTCTGGATGAACAGGCCGCTTCCGCCCAAGAAGGAGCACTGGTTCATTCGGAAGTGACCATGGAGGCGGTATCGGCGACGCCCCAGTCTACTGCTTCCCAGAGCCTCTCATGGAAGTAGTAGAATGCCATCTTCAGAGGGAACTCGATGACGATGAACCATCCTGCTGTTTCTATCTCTCCCGTAAGGAGTCCTGCAACTGCCGCACCGGTCAAAGTTGCAATTATTCTCCAAGCAAATGTCTTCGCAAGGACTCGTTCTCTAGTGTACATTCCCATCGCCATACCTTCGCCCGGGCCCGGCATTGAGCAATTAATCTAAGCGGTTAGAAAAACACAATCTACAGTTTTTACTATAGTTGCCGTATCTCCGAAGTTTTCGCTATCAGGAAGGGTTTGCCGAGGAATCGTCAATATCGACATCTTCCAAACCCCAGTCGCTCATACTCCATGCCCTCTCGTGGAAGTAGTACAGGAACATCTTGGTGACCACCTCGATACTTGCTATACCGAACCCAACGGTCCAACTACCTGTGAGCAATCTAGCTATCAAGATAGTATCAGTTGTGGCAATGAATCTCCAACTGAATGTCTTCACGATGCTACGGGTCCTGTTTGCGTGTCCTGTACCAGGTATGTGTTCTGCCATGGTTAACGCCGTCTCGGATTAGAGATAACCCCTCCTATTCGAAGTTCTGGCAATTTCAGATAGATTCGAGGACAACGGCGATTCCCTGGCCGCCCCCAATGCATGCTGTAGCAACACCGTATCGTCCGCCTCTTTTCTTCAACTCATGAGAGAGAGTTAGGATCAATCTAGTCCCCGTTGCAGCCAAAGGATGGCCAAGACCCACAGCACCCCCATTCACATTGACCCTGTCGTAGTCGATACCGAGGTCCTTGATGCAAGCAACTGCTTGCCCTGCGAAAGCCTCGTTTATCTCCCAGAGATCTATATCTCCCACGGATAGACCTGCCTTATCGATGGCCTTGAGGCTGGATGGGACCGGACCGTATGCCATGATGCTCGGCTCCAAGCCCACTACTCCCCAAGAGACGATTCTCGAAAGAGGCTCGTCCCCGTCAGCCTCAGCTCTGGATGCTGACTTGACTACTACTGCGGCAGCACCGTCCACAACCCCGGACGCATTTCCTGCCGTGACCAAGGATTTCGGACCGAAGTGAGTCCTGAGGCCTGATAGAGTCTCCATAGTGGTTCCAAGAACTACATGATCCTCGTGTGTGTGGTCTACAGTGCCATCGGCCGTTTCAACCGGTACGACCTCTTTTTCCCATGTTCCTGATGAGATGCTGGACTCTGTCCTCTGATGGCTCATTGCCGCGTACTCATCGGCTTGCTCGCGTTCTACCCCCTTCCTTCTGCACAGCTCATCGCTGGTTTGAGCCATGAACATGCCACTTACGCCATCCACAAGGTTGGTGAAAAGGTAGTCTTCCATGTCCTGTGCTAGTTCCTCGCCTGCCGAAGGTGGCCTCCCGAGCTTGTACGTGCCTCTCATACCCCTCAAGACGTGAGGTGCCTGGCTGAGGTTCTCCATTCCACCAGCCACAACCACATCGGCTTCCCCGAGCATTATCATCTGCGTAGCACTGATGATGGACTGAGCCCCGCTCCCGCAGAGTCTGTTCAGCGTCAGCATCGGGACCTCCTCTGGAATCCCCGATCTAAGTCCGGCGTGCCTAGCTCCGAAGATGGCTTGCCCCGAGGTTTGCAGGGCGTGTCCCATTACCACGTGTTCCACGCTGTTTGGGTCTGTACCGGTCTTCTCCATGGCACCCTTGATTGCTACAGTTCCGAGTTGCTCTGCTGAAACTGATGCTAGTCGGCCGCCAGGCCCTCCGTCGCCTCTCTTTCCACCTAACCACTCACAGAAGGGCGTCCTCGCCCCACCAACGACAACCGCTCCCTCAGTCATCTGACTTCTTCCTTGCTCAGGACTCATCGGACTCGTCAGTCATCGACCCAAGGTAGTCTGGTAGTTCGACACCTGACATCTTTGCGACGTCGTGAATAGGGGGCAGGCTCTGTACTAGACTGCTTACAAAGTTACTAGTGGCGGAGTTGCCGTCGGCATCGTTGCCGCTGTCCCAAACTGTGATCTTGTCGATCTTCAGATTACGGATTGCCTCAGTCTGTGCGGATACCATGGCCTCTATCTTCTCTACCATAAGCAGAGTAGCTGCTGCCTTTGGATCTCCTGAGGCGCTTGCCACTAGGTTGCTGTAACCTTGGGCCTTTGCTTCCAGGACCTTCTGGATACCCTCAGCCTCTGCCTCGTACTTGGCGAGGATAGCATCTGCCTCACCACGGGCGATTCTCCTCTGCCTCTCTGCCTCGGCCTCTGCTGCTATCTCTACTTGCTGCTTAGCCACTGTCTCCCTGGCAATCTCGCTGGCTCTGAGCTTCTGCTCTTCCTCATCGTAGGTCGCCTTTGCAATCTCAGCCTCAGCCACGGCTGTGGCCACATCTGCTCTCTGCTTGGCAGATGCCTCGGCCTCTGCCAGGTCGGCGTTTGCTCTGGCTATCTCTGCCTGAGCTGAGTTCTCACCGCTAACAGCCATTGCCTCTTGCTGCTCGACGAAGACACGCTGGTCCGCCTGTGCTGCCTTCCTTCCCTTCTCGGCCTCTGCTGTATTCTGAGCGACCTGGATCTCCCTGGTTCTGTCTGCCTGTGCCTTACCGATTGCTCCGTCCCTCTCGGCGTTTGCAACATCGATTCTGGCCTGCTCGACTGCAGTCGATGCAGCCTTCTTTCCTATGCTCTCGATGTAGTCCGACTCGTCCGTGATATCGGCAATGTTCACGTTGATCAGGTAAAGCCCCACCTTCCTCATCTCCTGCCCGACGTTCTTCTGAATCAGCTCTAGGAACGAATCTCTGTCTTGGTTGATTTGCTCGATGGTCAGAGTTGCGACAGTTAGACGCAGTTGACCGAAGATAATCTCCTTCGCCATCTCCTCTATGTCCTCAACCTTGAACCCGAGTAGACGCTCGGCTGCGTTGGCCATTACAGTAGGTTCAGTCGAGACACCTATGGTGAATGTGCTTGGGACGTTGATCCTGATGTTCTGAAGAGACAGTGCACCCCTCAGATCGATGTTGATGGTCATAGGCTTCAGCGAGATGTACGCGTAGTCCTGGATAAGTGGCCACACCAGTGAGGCACCCCCGTGGAGGGTCTTGGAAGGTTTAGGTCGCCCGTCCGCCGTCCTCTCTGTTCTACCATAAATCACCATTATCTGATCCGGTGGACAACGCTTGTAACGCTGTGCGAAAAACATCACAGCGGCTACAAGAATCAATACGACTGCAAATATCATTATTCCTAGTACGTCTTCTGCTTCTGCCATTGGCTCAACTCATCCCATAAGAGGGCGCAGTCACCTATGAATGCTTACCCGACGCGTGCGTTTAATCTCGACCAGAGATTGGTTTTTCTGGGTTATATCCTCTTTACGACTAGGACCTCTCCGATTATGTCAACAACCTCGATGAAATCGCCTGTGGCAATCCCCGCTCCGTCCTCAGACTTGGCGTTGAAGGTCCTCTGAGCCTCGTTTACCTCGACGGTCACCTGTCCTACTCCATCTTCTGAAATCCTAAGGTAAACCTGCCCCTTGGATCCTATGGCCTCGGACAGTTCTACTGTTCCATCTTGCTGGAGGTTGACGAATAGTTCGAACAGCTTGCCCGTGAAGTACATCGAGGCCCCTCCTGCAATGGCTCCGGCTAGTATGGCTGGCGAAGCCCCTCCACCGGACTTGGTCACGTAAAGACCGGCCAGGCCGAAGAACATCAGGAAGGCCATTATCCCCTGGAACGTCAGAGCCTTGAATGATGCATCCGCGCCCATATCCACGTCTATTCCGAACAGTCCGTCGAATATGTCTGTGGCAATTCCGCCTATCATCAGGAGGAAGAAGTACAGTACGAACAGTATCCCCCCAATCAATGCGCTCGACGCGAATAGCATGTCAATGCCTGTAACGTCCCCTAGCCCTACCAACTCGAACAAACTGAACTCGACCATCGTTACCGCGTGTGAAGTCTAATTTTTGACTTGTTCGGCGGAATTGGAGTCATTTAGTCCTCATTTTCTGGAAAGTAGGACACCCATGTATCTCTCCAGATTCAGTATAGGGCCAAGGGAGAGCCCTACAATGACGAACGAGATGGTCATATTGGTATCGGGGCTGATGCTGAATAATGAGTCTAGGAGCGTGTATGAAAGGAGCCCTATCAGGAATAGGAGTACGGGTATTGCTGCTCTCCTGAAGAAGATGTGATACCCGAAGAGCTGATCGAAAGCAGGGTTTCCTATCGCCTTGTCAACTATGTTGTCTTCGTCCCGGGCGGACATTTTCCTCAACTCATATTGTTGCTAGCCACTGGAACATTCCGAAGATGGTAATAGCAACTGGAATTGAGTACCATGCTGCCTTAACGGGCTTGGAGGAGTTGTCTACAAGTTGCTTCCTACCAGTCTCAGGATTAGTCTGGAGGATTGTCTTCTCGGCCTTGCTGTATAGTTCTGAGAACTCAGTTTCGTTCCTAGCCAGGAACATTAGGAAGTAGAGTCCGAGTGCCATTGTCCCGCCTCCCGTTCCCTGTATCAGGTATGCAATCCAGTTGGCTGTATTCTCATCCGCCAACAGGGCATTTCCAATCAGAAGTTGCGCTATTCCCATCATGAACCACATGATGGAGTCTCTACGTGCCATGATTAGTTGAGGAGAAACCCCCTCTTGAATATGACCCCTTCACGGGCTTCAATCATCCGCCTCTACTCTTTGGGCGCGTCTCCCAAATAGCCCAAGTTCCCTTGGCTGTAGCAACGAGTTTGCCCTCCCCTGTAACGAGTCTGCCCTCGACGTGTGCTAGGTTCCTCCCCCTCCTTACGACCTCAGCAGTAGCAACTAGGTGATCCCCTTGGTCTACCGCATTCAGGTAGGATATGTCCAACTGTGCGGTAGCGCACCACTCCTCCTTGGATATCAGCGATACAAGTGTGCCTCCCATTGCTGTATCTAGAAGAGTTGCATGAACGCCGCCATGTGCCATACCGCCCATGTTCAGGTGCTTCTGGCCTACGGTTAGCTCCACGACGCAAGACCCCTCGCTGAAGTCAGTTATCTCCATCCCCAGTGACTCTGCTAGGTTGTTGAGCTTGGGTATGTTGCCTTCTTCGCTCATTCAGAAGCCTCCCCTGTCTGTACAGCCCAGAGCCTGGCATACAGGCCTTCCTGAGAGACAAGTTCGTCGTGACTGCCCATCTCCGTGATCTGGCCCTTCTCCATCACGGCTATGGTGTCGGCGTTCCTGATAGTGGAGAGCCTGTGAGCGATGATCAGGGTGGTCCTGTCCCGAGAGATTCTCTCTATAGACCTCTGCAGGGCTGCCTCGGTCTCATTGTCAACGTTGCTTGTGGCCTCGTCCAGGACAAGGACGGGGGCGTCCTTCAGCACCGCGCGTGCGATAGCTATCCTCTGGCGCTGGCCTCCGGAGAGCCGATGCCCGTCCTCACCGATGTTGGTTTCCCAACCCTCAGGAAGCTCGTCGATGAATCCTATTGCCTCTGCAATACGTGCAGCTTCGGCCATCTCCTCCTCCGATGCATCGGGTCTGCCGTAAAGCACGTTGTCCCTCACTGTCCCCGGGAACAGAGTGGTGGTCTGGCTCACAAGGGAGATGGAGCCCCTCAGTGAGTCTAGTTTGAGAGTCCTGACGTCATGACCATCCAGGGACACCTTGCCCTCGAGGGGATCGTGGAACCTCAGCAGGAGCCTCACAAGGGTGGTCTTTCCTGATCCAGTGGCTCCGACCAATCCGACGGTCTTCCCGGCTGGGACCTCGAGGTCGATACCCCTGAGTACGTCCTCCCTTCCTGGGTAGGTGAAACGGATGCCCTCGAACCTGATGTCCCCCTCTACTTCCTCGATGCTTGTTTCACCCTCCACCACACCGACCTCTGTATCGAGTAGGTCCAGCACCCTGGTGGTGGATGCGAGAGCCCTTTGGTACAGGTCGAAGGTCTCGCCCAGCCTAGTGAGCGGCCAAAGAAGTCTCTGTGTGATGAATACGATGACTGAGTACTCTCCGAGGCCTATCTTGCCCTCGAGGGCGTACTTCCCCCCCACCAGCAGGTTGGCTGTGAATGCGAAGAGGATGGCCATCCTGATCAGTGGAACGAAGGATGCGGAGAGCCTGATGGCGGATCTGTTAGCGTCCCTGTAGGACTGGGATGCGTCGCTGACCCTCTTGGCCTCCCGCTCCTCGGCTGTGAACGACTTGATCGTGGTGATCCCCTGGAGGTTGTTGTTCAGGATGGCGTTCAGCTCTGCTACCTCCTTTCGGACTTCGGTGTACCTGACACCAATCCTCCTCTGGTACAGGAAGGACCCCCCAACTATCACGGGGACGGGGATGATTGCGAGGAGCGCAACCTCTGGAGCGAGGTAGAACATGATGCCGCTGACCACTATCACGGTGGTCCCTACCTGCAGCAGGTCGTTCGCCCCGTGGTCGAGGAACCTCTCGAGTTGATTCACATCGTCGTTCATTATGGCCATCAGTCCACCAGTGCTCTGCTCGGAGAACCACTGCATCTCGAGATCCTGGATATGCCTGTAAGCATCCATCCTGAGCTCGTGCTGGGCGGTCTGGGCCAGGTTCCTCCACAGGACCCCGTAGAAGTACTGGAACAGCGACTCGAGGACCCAGATGGCCACGGTTATCCCGGCCAGTACCTGCAGCTGGACCCATGGGTCCGTGTACCCGTAGTCCGCCAGGAAGGACTCCTCCTGCTGGTGGACCACGTCGATTGCCATCCCTATCAGCACCGGGGGGGCTAGGTCCCAGATCTTGTTCAGGACCGAGCAGATCGATGCCAGTATGATGGCCCTCCTCTGGTCCCTCATCTGGTTCAGTAGGCGCGAGAGCGGGTGACGCGCATCTGACACGCCCCCCGCTAGAACTGTTCGTCTTCAACCCTGCCCACAATGGATTTTTGGAGGGGACGCGCCTCCAGCAGCATGG
>JAPOKZ010000178.1:0-1106 GCA_029977385.1 Methanobacteriota archaeon | reverse complement strand
GGGATAATCTTCATTGTCGAGAGGGAAACAACCCAGAGTAGCAACTAAGGTCCCAAAGCGTGTGCTAAGTGGAAAAGGATGTGAAGTCGCATAGACAACCAGGAGGTTGGCTTAGAAGCAGCCACCCTTAAAAGAGTGCGTAATAGCTCACTGGTCAAGTGATTTCGCGCCGACAATGTAACGGGGCTCAAGCACACCACCGAAGTTCTATCATTCACACACTATCCCGGTCGTAAGATCCAGGAGTGTGGATGGGTAGGAGAGCGTCGTGTAGCTGGTGAAGCGGCGGAGGAATCCAGCCGTGGAAGCTACACGAGTGAGAATGTAGACATGAGTAGCGAGAGTTGGGTGAGAAACCCAACCGCCGAAAGACCAAGGGTTCCTGGGCCAGGCTAATCCGCCCAGGGTAAGTCGGGACCTAAGACGAGGCCGTCAGGCGTAGTCGATGGACAACGGGTTGATATTCCCGTACCCGCGTAAGTTCGCCCATGACGAACCTTCTAATGCTAAGTCTTCGAAGCTGTATTGGCGTAAGTCGATATGGTGGAGGGGACGACCCGGTGAAGTAGTAGTTAAGCAATGGTGTGACACAGGAAGGCAGTCCAACCCGGGCGATGGTTGTCCCGGGGTAAGAGTGTAGGGAGTTATGTAGGAAAATCCGCATAACGTTTAACTGAGACTCGATGCCGAGCCGAATGGCGAAGTGGATGATCCTATGCTGTCAAGAAAAGCATCTAGCGAGAACTTAAGTGGCCCGTACCCGAAACCGACACAGGTGGTCAGGTAGAGAATACCAAGGCGATCGAGAGAATCGTGGATAAGGAACTCGGCAAAATACCCCCGTAACTTCGGGAGAAGGGGGGCCAATTTACGTGTAGGAGTTTTCCTCCGAAGCGTGAGTCGGCCGCAGAGACTAGGCTCAAGCGACTGTTTACCAAAAACACAGGTCCGTGCGAAGTTGCAAAACGATGTATACGGACTGACGCCTGCCCGGTGCTGGAAGGTTAAGGGGACTGGTTAGCCGCAAGGCGAAGCTGAGAACTTAAGCCCCAGTAAACGGCGGTGGTAACTATAACCATCCTAAGGTAGCGAAATTCCTTGTCGGG
>JAPOKZ010000149.1:0-1456 GCA_029977385.1 Methanobacteriota archaeon | reverse complement strand
GACAGAACAAAAAAGGGGGAATTCGCAGGAACGAAAACCCCACGATCACTTTTGCGGAAGGAGGAGCGGTTTGTCTAATATATTAGACGAAGTTGACAACCGTTGACGAAGCTTGGAAGAGGTTTGCATAGGTTGCGGATGGTTGAATGGTAGGCTGAGCTTCGTTGCCGATCCCATAATTCAAAGAAAGCCCAGACAACAACATCAATCAACAACCGAAGCGGACGGCACTGTCCCACCACCTTTGAAATCCCGCCCTCCCTCCCTCAGACCAATGAGCAAACCTTACTCCGCTGAAGATCTCGACATCCCGATCGAAATCGCCAACGCAACCATCATGGACATGCCAAGCGACGAATTCATTTTCCTCCTACTGCAACAGAAGGCCGACCGCGATCCGAGACACCACGCATCCTACAAATTATTCATCGACAGAATGCTCACAACAAAATTACACATCCTCCTCATCATCCTCCCACGGATATTCGAAGCCCTCCCATCCCAATTCAGATCCCTCCTATCCGCCCTCGAGTTCGCATGGGGAATCCTCCTCGCGGACTGCCGCTACCGATGCAAAGAGGTAAACCCCTACAACATCATGTTGGACATCGCCAAAGACAGATGGGCTACGACCTTCCGCAACGCCAATATGAGCTCGACACTCCTACAACGCATCAACGACACGAAGCCACTCCTGGACGAAGCCAACATCGACGCCTTTCCGATTCGAGATTACCTCACAATCCACTTCAACCATCGTTCGGCAGAGAGAGAAACGGGAATCCTCTCGAGGTACCCCTCGGCCATCGAGTGCAGAGACGGCGGAAAAGGTACCGACGCCCGCATCATTCGCCTCATCGTCGACGACGCCTCACCAATGGATCCAGTCTACACACTTGTACCCGGACACCTCAACATCCAGTACGCCATCGCAAAGAGAAGCAGCCCAGAAGAATCGGAATACACACCGGGCCTGCGCACCGGCGACTCCGACGCGGATATGCTGAAATGCATCTATGGATCCGACGGCTTCGACCCAGAAACAGACTACAATGACGAAGGCATGTGCATATTAGAAGCTACCTACTTACCGGGAGGTTGGAACCCGAAGACGGAGGAAGAGAAGGAAGATACGATCGACCCCCACATCAGCCGACAAATCGACTACGCGGAAAAGGACGATGGACAACATAACGACAACGACAATCTACAGATCAGGCACGAAACACCCAACCAGAGGATGAAGAGGATTGCTGAGACTTGCGACAAGGAGAGAAACGAGAGGAAGAAGCAGAAACTCGTAGTGTCGGTCTAGCTCCTTTCCTTCATAGTTTGGCGGCGGGCAGAAGCGTAAATCAGGTCATCTCATGACCCATTCATTCGCTTCCGTCTACAAATCGGAAAACCCTGATTTGTTCGCCTGCCGCAATAGATTAAGAACCTACCTAATAGCTAG
>JAPOKZ010000131.1:0-1782 GCA_029977385.1 Methanobacteriota archaeon | reverse complement strand
GTTCTCAGTCGAAGGCGGAGATGGAAGTGGGAAAGGCCTTGCAGCGGAGATGGTCTCCGAGATTCTACGTTCTGAGTTCTGTTTTACTTCCGTTGAGTCTACTGCGGAGCCGAGAAGGGACCATGCACTTGGTAGGCTAGCAATAGAATCGGTTAGGAAGCAGACTCTTACCCCCGAGGAAGAGGCCGGCCTTTTTGCAGCAGACAGACTTGACCACTCACACGGTTGGATCCTTCCCCGCCTTCATGAGGGTAAGGCCGTAGTAAGTGGAAGGAACATCCACTCGTCATTGGTATACCAGGGCATAGTGGGTGGAATCGGTCTGGATAAGACAGCCCAGATGAACTCTGCAGCTTTGATTCCTGATCTATGTATATGGGTTGATTGCGATCCGGAAATCGCACTTGAGAGGATCAGAAGAGGAACTCTCAGAGGGATTTCAAATAAGGAAGAGTACTTCGAGACTTCCGATTTTCAGATCAGGATTAGGGAGGGTTACAGAAAACTCCTTTCCGGGGAATTGGAAATGCCCGTTCCATTCGATATGGGGGCGATAGTAGGGCCAATATCGAACGAGGGGACCCAGAATCAACTCCGTACTCAGTTGAAAGAGGTAATTCGTGGATTCTTACACAGTCGTCCTGACCCAATCAATGTGCAAATGGAGCAAGTAGACCAGTTTAGAATAAGGAAGATTGTAAGTGAAATAAAGAATCAAAGCAGACTTTCCGATATCGGATTGGAAAATGCAAACAGGAAAAAGGACTGGTTGGACGATAAAAAGCCATGGAAGATATTGAAGGATGCCCAAGATGCGCATCAAAAATACATCTCATCAGAGTCCGCAACTTCTGTAGATAATCAAAATCTTCCAAAGAACATTCTGAACCACTCAATGTCTTCGGTTTGTGGCACTCTTGCACTACTAAATTCTGCAGAGATATCTGAGCTTAGATTTTCAATGGGGCCAGTCAGATGCGTTTCAGAGAGGCACACGCAAAGAATAGTCAAGTTCCTCAGAGAGTTAGGTTGGATTACACAGAGGAAGAATCTGATAGGCAGGGAGGCACCTAAGTCACAACTTAGGGGTGAACTATTCTCCTTCGGGCACCTAGTTCTGGCTATCTGGCCACTTAAGGGGGCGATATCTCAGTGGCAGTCGAAAAATCCTGATACTCATTTGAGATTCTCTCTGGGCCAGATATCCAAATCAGGCCTTCACGAGAGGGCTTTGTTGGATACAATAAGTCGCTTATCTATTCTTGGGAGTGGTATCGGAGATAGAAAAAATCCAGTGACAATTGACACTTTGGTCGATTGGTGGATGGGTAAGTAGATCACTTCACTACAAGCTTAGAACCGGCTGGAAGCTCTACAACCTCGGCCCCTTCGAAGTACCTAGGCCTAGCCGAGAATGCGGAGGAGAACCATAATCCGCCCACTAGACCGGCTCCAGCCCCTGTGATCAGTCTCAATGGGTTGTTCGATTCGTACGAGTCCAGAAGTAGTTGTGTGAAACCATCAACCCCCATGGGCACCAGTCCCAAACCCATGATGGCAAGCATTAGTGGTAGCCTTATGTCCTTCTCGTAGACGGCCCTCATCGAGTTGTCCGGGAATACTGATAGGAAAGTATCTCTTACTGTCCATCTATTGAACCCTCTAAGTCCGAAGATCAGACAACCAATTGAGAATCCGAAGAATATGCCGATGTCCCTGGCACATACTGGCATCTGATTCCCATTGATTTCCCAGGATCTCTCGTACTTCTGGTGGCAATTC
>JAPOKZ010000069.1:0-3829 GCA_029977385.1 Methanobacteriota archaeon | reverse complement strand
GAATAAGGAGAGAGGGAAGAGGCATCGCTTCTTACTCAAGAAACCCAATGGGTCCATCCCTGATCCGACACCAGCAGGTCTGGACGATGCCCTGGAGTTAGCACTCGAGAAATACGTTGCTCTCAGGTCCAAGACGGATCGAGGCGAAGAGGTCAACGTCCTGACCATTGGGGAGATGGTCGTCACCTTCCTGGAGAGGGAAGAGCGTCGGATCTCATCACGCCCCCACGAGGGCATCACTGCAGCGAGGTATCGACTGATCAGGACTCAGTGTCAGCACTACCTGGACTACTGCTGCCGTCCAGGTGGAGGTGGATCGGGGAAACAGGTCCATACCCTTCGCCGCGGTCACCTGGATACGTATGAGTTGTGGCGTCAGGAGCAAACCGATGCCCTGGATAAGCAGGGCAGGAAACTGCCCAGACCAGGGACCATCAACAACGAGTTATCCACCATCGGTCGGATGTGGAGGGAAGTCGCCCTGAGCAAGGGTTTCATCGATCGTGGGCAACTCCCTGATCTCCCTTCAACAAGAGCAAAGGCATCCAAAGGGGAGTCGTATCGACGCTCTGCCTTCACTGCTCAGGAGTGGGTGCAACTCGAGAAGTCAGCACGTCTGTATTGGAGCAAGGGCGTCAGCAGATTCGACAAGGACGGCAAACCACTGGGATTTCATCCCATCTCCAGAGGTCCCAACAAGGGCAAGGACAGCACCCGTCCGATCCTTCGCAACACCCTCTTCACCGTCAACAAGGGCACAGGCACCAAGCAGTCCCCTCGAGCGAAGCAACAGATGGAGCACAGGCAAATGCTCTACCTCGCGATGCGGATCTCTATGGAGTCAGGCATCCGAATCGGATCTCTACGTCAGATGAGTTGGTCACACGTAAGTGCAAACCCGACCCTCAGTCCTGAAGACCAGAAGGTTTGGTGCTTGATCGAGGTGCCTGCCGAAAACACCAAAACAGGTCGCTGGTATGAGTTGTCAGCACCAGTGGTGGCGCACCTGGATCAACTGAAGAAGATCGCGCAACCCAAGTCCAAGAGCGACCTGCTCTTCACCAACAGGAATACGGGGAAAGCCTTTAGCGATCGCCTTTGGAGAGATGGTCTCTTCGAGGCGATGGTCGAAGCAGGTCTTGCTCAGTGGTCTGAAGGCGACTCCAACAGCCTCAGGAAGATCGACATCCACTCAGGCAAAACCCTCTCCTGGTATTCCTTCCGCCACACCTTCATCACACTGTCCTTGGAGCGTGGGGTGCCACTGGCAACTCTCTGTGCCAACTGCGATACGTCAATGCAATACGTCGAGCAGCACTACTTCCACTACGACGCCAAGCGAGCAACGGACAAACTCTCCACAGGTCGCTTACGCCTGAAGACAGCGATCGGCAATGACTGGATGAAGGACGCCTGGGTAGGAGACGCCTAAACGGTCGCTGCCTCCGACTCCACAAGGATCCTTCTGATGGTGGCGAGACCGATGCCTGTCTTCTCTCGGATCACCCTGTAGGAGTCACCAGACGCACGTAGGGAGAGCACCAGATCTGCTCTTGTCTGACTGGTCTTGGGACGTCCCCCAAGGGATCCACCAGTGCGCTTGCGATGGGCAATGGACTCCACCGTCCTTTCCTTGATCAACTCACGCTCCACCTCAGCAAGACCCGTGAGCAGTCCCACAACCAGCGGTGCCATCTTCCCGAGAGCACGAGTGTTGATCAGACCATCGAGAGTCCTGACGTGGATACCCGATTCCTGAAGAGAGTGGAGTCGATTGATGACTTCGACCTGAGTCCGACCCAAGCGATCGAGTTTCGCGACCACCAACTCATCACCCTCGATCAAGGACCGCAGTGCTTGCTGCAACTCCTGACGATCTGACTCCTTCGCCCTGGTGCTGACCACCTCGTGAAATACGAGATCGCAACCTGCCTCCTTAAGAGCAGCAACCTGAGCATCGGAGTCCTGATGGGCAGTGCTGACACGTGCGTATCCGATTGATCTAGGTGCCACCGTTTCAGAAACCCCGTTACCGAAACTATAGCAACCGATCACCGTTTCTGAAACACCAAGACCTTTGTCCTGGAGCAAGACATCAACGTTTCTGGATCCCTACGGTTTCTGAAACAAGGGATCCCACGAGCATTGTGACTCCAGAGTGGGGGGGCTCCCAGGAAGGGACCCATCGAATTAGAGATCGACTGCCTAAGGAGCACGTTTGTAGGTCCAACTCGCTGGGACTCCTACAACCTCGTCACATCGCACTTGAAGTATTAATCAAGCCCAGAGGCAGTTGCACTACATACCGCGTGGAATACGCCACGATTTCCACCACCACACCCCGAGGCAGGCTGCCGTCTGTTTGGCGTTTCACCAACCTGCAGCCCACCAGATCGGGGGCAACGACCTCCGCTGGACGGGCAAAGAAACTCAGCGGTAGTGCCTCCATACCTCCCAACCTGGCTTGGTTTCTGGCTCAATCAGAGCCACTCTCAGCAGGCATCCAATAGGGATTGATATCAGTCTTCTGCCTGCCTTTTTTAATTTTGTCCTTCAATATTTCAACTGACTTCTCAACACACTGATCAACAGACCAACCGCAATCTTGGGGTAAAGGAGTCAATGAGAAAGAAAGCACATGCCTCACACCCTTATTCGGACTAACACCCCGATGCAGAGCCCGAGCAGGACAAAACCAGACACCAGAGCCTGCACTCTGAGGAGAAAAGACGTAATGCTCAGGATCAAGAGTGACAGGATCAATATTTAGCTCTTCAACCAATCCTTTAACTCGATCTGCATACGATTCACGCTGAAAAACAAGACCCATATAGTCTGATTTTTCGGAGATTTGCCGCGACAGGCCTGCATCAACAAAATGCGTAGCTCCGCCCACATCTTGCTGAGAATTTAGATAAATCATCAATTTTGGAGTCCAAATATTGTAGTGATTGTCGTAATGCCAAGCATCAGATACCGACTCATCGTCGGGATCCTTGGCAAAGTAAATGCAATTCCATATCAAATGCGGGAAACCCGTATGTAGAAATATTCTTTCCAAAGCAGATCGCAAAATACCATTAACTGCAACCGATTCAATCAGCTCAAGGCTCATTGGCACTTTATCATTGCTGAATTGACTAATGAGCTGAGCACATAAGCCTGCAGAAATCAGACCTTCGTCAACCAAATACCCCTTTTCATACAACATCTTGTCCTCTTCATAAGTAGATAACTCCCTCTCCCCCAGGAATAAGGGAGGAAAGTAAAGAGCATCGACTTGCTTTACCGCCGCAAGAGAGGCAGATTCCATGTCAGAAGAAAGCTCAGCGTCCCAGACAAGATTCACAACTCTTCTATGGTGCAAATCAAAAACCAAGGTCTTATCTTTAAAAGTGATCAAAGCCTCATCGTCAAGAGACTTCATCTGTCGAAGAGTAGCAACAAGTCGCTTCACCTCATCTATCTTCCCAACATTCCCCAATACATTCCCCAGATTGAAATACGCATCCGCAAAATCGGGCTCCACCTCAATCGCCTTCCGATAACTGGCGATTGCCTCCTCTACATCTCCCTCTTTCTTCAATACATTGCCTAAATTCACAAGGCAATATATATCCTCAGGATTATTATCTACTGATCTTCTCAATATCTTTTCAGCCTCATCCAATTCATCATCATCAGTGAGCATAGCTGCCAAATTAGAGGCAGCTCCAGCATGAGCAGGATTTAATTGCAACGTATTTCGATATGCCTGCTTTGCTTCTTCTGCTTTCCCAATCTGCCTGAGAGCGTTGCCCAAGCAAAACCACGTCTCAGGGATCTGCTG
>JAPOKZ010000175.1:0-1116 GCA_029977385.1 Methanobacteriota archaeon | reverse complement strand
GTCTCCAAGTATTCCTGGCCACCAGAGCCTCTATCTCTTTGCTCATAGCCTCTCGGAACTCCTCTGAATTCGCTCCACCGAGTGCCTCCTTGATTGAGGGGGTGTCGGGGTCGTGGGATTTCCTACCAGCGGCAAGTGCCATGTCCCAGTACAGGGATAACTTCATGGACCTGGCACCTTCCTGGTCATCTAACTCCGTTACCAGAGCTAGGATATCTGTCCAATCTGAGTCCTGGATGTTTTCACTATCCCTCAAGATTTTGCAGACGGAAGCCACAGTGTCTTCTTTCCACTTGCTAGCGGGTCCAAAGTCTGTGGTCCATTGGGTGGTTTCCCTGCGCGTCCGCTGGGATCTTCTTGGGCTGTCCACCTCTTGCTGCCTCTGTGAGGAACTCTCCTCTTGGTATCCATCAGCTGTGGGCATGGGGTCTTGCTGCAGGCTGCCCTCATACTCTTGCCGATTGGAATCTTCCCCTGCAGAGTCAGGGGGTAAACCTGAACCATCTGGGAGCTCCCTCTGAAGCTCGGTCCTGCTCAGGACCTCAGGATTATTCATTTCAGAGCCCGGCTGTTCGCTAGTCTCTTGGAGGGAGGTTTCACCCTGGCCTCTTGCCTGGTTGATAACCTGGGAGCGTCTCTCAGACTCTCTAGCCTCCTTTTCACTTTCTAGTAACCACTCATCATCTAGCTCAGGGTTCACGTCAGGGTCAGGTAGCACCCATAGACGCTGCCCGGGAGAGGTGATCAGGCTTTCCCAAATAGCTTGAGCTTGTTGCTGCCCACTGCTGTGAACTGACGAAAAATTGTCATCAAAGACGACATGATATTGAGGGCTGATAGACCTTGTTTTTAGATTAAGTACCAGAGCCACTAACGTTGAGTGTTTAGGGCTAAACCCCATGTATGCTGCTCTACGACTTTGTGGGGCCCACTTAGGGATTTTCACTCCTGGTTTTTGGAGCTTGGGTTCTAACACATAGGTGGGGCAACCCCACACATGACACCTTCCTAGTACTTCACTAGCAGGCTTGGACCGTGTCTTGGAATGTGTCTTGGACCGTGTCTTGGACCGTGTCTTGGACCAAAGGTCATGAGGAGAAAGACCTGTGTCCCTCC
>JAPOKZ010000007.1:0-35925 GCA_029977385.1 Methanobacteriota archaeon | reverse complement strand
GTGGTCAGAGTGATGAAAGACGGTTGCCCCCGGATGATGAAATCCCTTGTTTCAATCTCGCCTGTGAGTTCGTTTTTGATTGGTGTTTTCCAGACCAATTCGGTGTCATCACCAGACATCAGAGGCTTCATCTTCTTCATGAAAGAATACGACTCGTCCTTCTCCAGAACCACGATGCACTTACCCTCTACATGAACGATGAAGTTGCCCTTCTCATCTATCTCATCGTAGTCGTATTTCAGGGCCTCTCGACTGGCTCCAGCGAGAACCATACACATGGATTTAGGAAAGCCGTTCCGAGCCGTCAGAGTAAGGTAGGTTTTCCCCGATGCTGACTGTCCAACCATCTCCAGATTCAGAGGCATATCACTCTTACAGGATAGCATCACCAAGAAGGTCAGGAGAAGGTTCGCATCGTCACCTACGAAGGGGGTGGTTCTGGACTCGTGTAGGATGTCGTTGATTTTGTCTAACAGCAGTTCGTCCTTGAGGAACTTTGAGATGGTATCATTGTCGATTGCACCAAGGGTCGAATCCTGACCCATGAAGGTCTCGGCCTCATTCACAACATCGACCTCTGGAGCAGGTGTGTAAGTCCCATCTCGGAGAGTCACGCCAGCCTCCAGCATGGATGTCTTGAATCGGTCCTTGGCATCACCGATGATGCCAGCAGAGCCAGCCAATCTGGCAATGCTATGTTGGGATAATACGTTCACTTTCCCGTATGGTTTTCCGTCGATGTCGACTGTGAAATCCATCCTCCCCTTGGTCGATGAGAGAAAGATGAGAGTGACTATTTTATCCTCAATGTCGACTGTGAATTTGCTGGCGGAATCTTCTGACTGTTTCACTTCTATCTCTGTCGACATATCTCCATCAGGTCATGCCCACCGTATTGAAGGGAGTGGAGAAATCACTCTTCTTCTATGTGCATCCATGTGGTCTCTTGAGGTGGAGAACCAATCAGTGTCCAGTGCATCCCACAACCCTCTGGCCCACATATCACCACGACATTCGGCCACTTGTCGAGTGGTCCCAGAAGAAGTGCATCAAGTGGACCCTCTTGTTCACAATCTGGGTTGAGACATTTCGGAACAACCGCAACTCCATACACTTGGGCTACCCGACTCGGTAGGTTCATGTTTCGATTATCTGGGCAGAGAACTTGGCGAGGAATTTCCTTGAGCAATCTACTCATCATATCCACCCGAACAATTTGGCAATCACTATGCTTGAGAGGATGATGTTCAGACCGGATGCGATGGTTCTCCAGAATGCTAATTCAGCGAAGTGTCTCTCACTCCACAACTCTAACTCATCACTCATCTCTCGGACCACCGGGAGTGCAACTTATCCAGAACTCGATTCTGCTTCTCACTCAGGTCTCTACCCTCGATGATTTGGTTGCGTATGGACTTACAGAAATTAGACTCCCAAGAGTTGAGGAAATCTGGCTCTGAGATATACAAGTGTAGGCTCGTGAAAGTTGGGTCTGAGATTACCAGTTCCCCCCGCTCGTAGGCGGCTCTGGATTCGATGGCTTTGAGGAATCTGGTCTGTCCTTGGCTCAAGCCAGAGATGCCAGAGGTTCTGATTCTGTTGACGACCTTCCCGGCGGTGCTTCTCTCCCAATCGTCTAATTGCCTGTTGACCTTCTCGACATTGGATAGGAAAGCATCCGCGTCCAAGGAGTATTGCGCTCGTCTCTTGGCGAGTTCCTGAGCGAGTTTGGTTGCTCGTTCCCTGTGTTCTGCCAGTGCCTCTTGACGCAGTCTCTCCTTGTTCTCCTGCTCCTTCTGATACTCAGCAAATCCACTCTCGGCATCGAGCATGAACTGGTCCCATTGCTTCCATAGTTTCGGACCCGGAAACCCATGTGTGACCAGCCTCTTGACCATCGCCCTCTGCATCTTCTTGAGTGCTGGATTGACGGGCCTCATGCGTCCGTTGATTACTTTGTGGGAGTTCATCCAATCCTCGTATTTCTTGAGTTTGGACATTGCATCTGGATACTGGGTAGCGAACTTCTCCTTGTTGAAAATCTGCTTGGCACTCTTCATGTTGTCACGGAGATACTGAGACTTGTCATCGCCCTCCAGAACCACTCCGTCCACGTTGATTTCGACGTATCTCTCGACGCAGGTATTACCCACAATCAGAGTGGTGTCAGGTCGGGTCGTGTCAGTCAATACGCATTGTTCTCGGATGGGGTATTTGCCACATAATCCACAGGTCGCCATGCCATGCGAGAAGACCGACCTATCGTATTTCCAATCCTGCTTGAAGTCGTTGTAGAGTCTGAGTTTGCCAGACTCGTCGATGATGTTGGAAGCCTTGGCGAGATTTGCCACTTGTCTCTTCTCCAGACCATCTGCTCCAGATGCCAATGTGGTGTAGAGTTCATCAGGCATATCGCCTGCGGATGCTTGGCGTTGCCACCTGATTGCTTGTCTCTTCAATCTTGCACTTTCCATACCCATCCTACGGCTCCCCCACCGTTATCAAGTCAAGTGCCGTTGGAGCCAAGGTGGTGGTTCTGAGATTGCATTTCGGAACCAGCCCGGAAGTAGGTGAGAATTGTTTCTGGCAAACCGACTCCACGAGCCATCCAGAATGAACAGACTACCGGTGTCGGTCGGGGTCCTGATTATTCTCCCCGCACCCTGAACCAGTTTGAGTGCAGTCTGCAATGAATACCACGATTTGCATGGGGCTGGACAAGAGAAGGAACCACACATTCCGTTGGAGTATTTCGTCGGGGGTTCGTATGGGCAGTTGGGCGTGTTCTCGTGCTTGGCCCTCCAAGCGTGTTCGTCCTCCTGTAATCGTTGCTCGATTACTGGGTCTCCCTTGATTGGGAGATAGGGTATTTTGCAGATGACCAACCACTCAGCCAACTTACCCTTGAAGTCGAATCCCTCGGTGACATATGTGCTGATGAGAACGAGGTCATCCTCCTTGCTGTTGAAGAACTTGTCAAGTGCCACTTGTCTCGCTCTCGCATCACTTCCATGAGTGACGATTCTGTCCTCGTATCCAGCATCAATCAGGCCATCAACTATGGTCTGTCTGATGGCGTGACTATGAGGTAAGATGACACCCCTCTTGTGCGGGTATCGAGCCATGATTGCGGAGATGGCTTTGACCTGTTTGACAATCGACTTGTCTCGCTTCCCGTAGGACATTGGTCCGCATGGTGCAAAGTGGATGTCGAAGTTCTCTTTCGGGAACGGAGAATCGGTGACGTTGATGAACAGATTTCTCTGGTCTTGGAGACCCAGATTATTCAGGAAAGTGTCAATGTCCAGAATGGTTGCAGACATCATCAGACGACGCTGGGAAATCTGCTCCAGACGCTCGGATGCGAAGCGGTCAACTCGCACCGGTCGAATCCTCAGAACGGCTCCCCCACGGTCTCTGGTGTTCTCGATGACAACCTCATTTGGGTTCTTCATGATGTCAACCAGAAGTGCAGTCTTCCCAGCCAGTGCGCGATACCTGTCTTTGGCATTCTCATCACCCAGAGCATCTGCCGCAATCACACCCTCGGTGGCTCCCTTGTGCAGTTCCTTGAGTGGCTCGACCCAATCGGCTGGGTGGTAGTGCATCGGGAATACCGTGGTCTCACCAAAGATTAGGACCCAGTCAGCCAGTGTGATTTTGATGTCCAGAAGGTCGAGTAGAAACGGCTCCAGTTGATGTGCCTCGTCGAAGATTGCGAAGTCCCTCTGGCCGAAGTCCAGACTACCCTGAACGACCCTGAAAAGATATGATGGATTACTGAGCGTCAGACGGCTATCTGCGGCCTTGAATTTCTGGTCGTAGTAGGGACATGGGTCCTCCCTCTTTGTGTGCGGACAGACTCGCCCCTTGGGCCAGCATGGCGCACCAGCGGCAGTCCCCTCACGGACCCAGCATGGAAAGTTGGAACGACCCTTGACCTCCTTGAGAATCGAACCGTAATCTCGACGATACTGCTGGGTCAATCCGAGAGTCGGAGTCAGGAGGTAGGAAGACTGGAACCACTTCTGAACCGTCATCGCTATCGCGGACTTACCGATACCGGTAGGTGCTTGGACAATGATGTTGTCGAAGTCGTCGTTGGTCAGAGCGAATCTGATGACGGAGAGAACCTCTCGCTGGAATGTCCGAGGTGATGGCATGGTGAAATCGGGTTGGATGTCATCCCAGAGGTCTGGAAGTTGGGATTTTGATGGGATATTGATTCTGACGACCGGCACATACCACTGAGGATAGCCCCACCGTATTGAATGCGTCCGTTCTAAGGCCATCGAATGCTCTGGGGGTCCCGATACCCCCCTGAGAGAAAAGACGCGCTCTATGGGCCTCTATTTGCCCTCATTTTGAAATTAAAAAAAGGGGAGCCGCCGAAGCGACCCCCCAGATTTGTTGCGTTGTGTTCACGGCCAGTATAGAGTAGGCTGACCGTAGGGCTGGTTGTCCCAGTCGTAGAACTGGTCTGGGGTTGCTGTCACATCGACTACTGTCTTCACCTTGATTTCGTATCTGTCGCGGGGCTGGGTCTCGTATGTGCTGACCCAGTGTGCGGCTACGCTTGCATCATCTGTCAGTTCGTCGACTGCTCGGACGAATCTCTCGTTCCAATATACGAGGGACCAACCCTGTCTTCCGTTTGTTATCGTAGGGCAGAATTGGTAGCCTTTCCTTCCTGCTATGTACGCTACCATCAGCCCTGCTTCGCTGGCGTTCATCGTTCTTGTTTCTGTTCTTTCATTTGTTGTCATTTTTTCATCTCCTGTTTCAGTTTGTTGCGAATGGGTTGCTTGGAACCTCGACTCTCCTTCCCCTTCGGCCTCCCCTTGGGGTTCGGCGGTAGGTGGTGGTTGGTGCGACTACCTTGGAAGTGACTGGCTTCGGTAGGACGGTGCCAGTCATGTCGACGAGTTTGTCAGTGCGAGTCACATCGAGGTTGAAGGTCTGGGTCGACCTGCGTAGGTAGACTGTGGCGACCCTGCCCCTGCGGATGATGACGACGACTACATCGCCGTTGGACTTCTGGCCCCATGCCTGTCCCCTCTGGCCTCCAAGGTTGTGAGCGATGACTCCAAGGCTCTGGCTACCGTAGGTAGTGCAGGCTTTGTTGACTGCTCTGATTACGGCGTCTGCTTCTGTTCCGACTAACCTTTCATCGACCCTCTGGAGGGCGTGGGCGGATAGTCCGGGTGTGTTTCCGGTGTGGCTCATGGAGCCACATGGGAGGTGTTCCCTATATCAATAGTTCGGTAAAATCAATGGTTTTTGGTATCAATCCTTCAATTTCTGACCAAGCCGAGCCTCGATTTTCTTGAGGCGGATTAGGGCGGCGGCGAGATAGAGGGACATATCGAGGGCCTCTTCCAGAGCCATCTCAATCCAAGAGTCATCCTCAGTCCCGAACTGGGTGGTGTCATCGAACACCCTGAACCCATGTCCGTACTCCTTCTTCCCAGTGGATAGTGCCTTGAGAATCAGAGCGACGATTTCCTTGTTGTCATCTGCATCGAGGACGCTCATATTGTCACCCTCCGAAGAAAGGTCTTGACCGGGAGTAAATCGTCCTGAGAGTGGGCGCACCAGTAAGTAGCCTCACCGAGATGTAGGTAGATGGCACGACGGAGATTCATCGGGACATTTTCGTCCTCGCTGACCGTTCGATGGAAGGCATCCATTATCTCGGCCCCGGACATTCCTCGACTCCCGAGTTTCTCAACTACCGAGTCCAGTCGGCGATGAATCTTGAGCCACTTTGGATTGTCCTCTTCCAGCCTACCGGCGTCGATAGCCAGAGCCAGAAGTTGTCGAACTTTCTCGGGCGACATTTCGATGGCTACTTCTTCGACATCCTCGACCTCGACTTCGCCGGGAATCCGACTGGCAGAGTAGAGGATATTCAGAGCCGTCCTCATAGAGCCTCCACAGAGCCTCGCTAACGCCGCCTTTGCCTCTGACCCTACCACGAGACCCTCTGAGGAAATGACGCGCTCTATGGCCGTTAAAATGGCCTTTTCTGGGATGGGCCTGAACCGAGTGGTCGAGAAGGCACATCTATCTCTAATTGCAGGTATGATTCTGTGGGGGTAGTTGCAGGATATGATGAACCGAGTTTGCTTGGCATATCGCTCCATGATTCTCCTGAGTGATGCTTGTGCATCTGGGGTTAGGTGGTCGGCCTCATCCAAGAAGACCACGTTGAATGGAATCTGGATGCTTTGGCCGTCCACATCGTAGGAGCCTATGACGCCCCTACTGGCGAAGTCCTTGACCTTGTTTCTGATGACGGAGATGCTACGTTCGTCGCTGGCATTCAACTCGATGAAGTTCGACTCCCATGAGTCGCTGAACATGGTCTTCATCAGAGCGATGGCGGTGCTGGTTTTCCCAGTCCCCGGAGGGCCAGCGAACATCAAGTGAGGGAATGCACTCCCTCCATGGTTATGCACGTTCTCGACGATGTATGTGAGACGGTTAGTGATGTGTTCCTGACCGACTATCTCATCGAGATTCTGAGGTCGATATGATTCTGTCCACATAGACTGGGGACGAGGCCCCACCGTCTTGAATGCTTAGACCAAGTCGCCCATCATTTCTTCTAACTCGGTGGGGTTGCGTGGCTCCATGCCCCATGCGTCTCTGAGGATGTGGAACTTGGCCCACTCTGCCTCATGCTCGGATGGCCTGCTGACCCACCTCCACTCGCTGTGGTAGTATTGGTATTTCTTGCCCTTGAGGCTGGTGAAGGTCTCCCTCTGCCCCTTCTTGGAGTAGGTGTGAACCTTGAGCCTGCCAGAGAGCATCTGAGCAACGTGGGCCAACTCGTGAGCGATGGTCAGGAGGACTGCCTCTTCGGTCCACTGGTGATGCTCACACCTTCCATTGAAGGCGTCTGGGTGGATGAGGATTCGGTAGAAGTTGTCGTCGATTTTGGAGGCACTTCCGTATGCCCCGTTTGCGGTTTCGGACTTGAAGTAGGACCGGGGGCGGAAGAGGAATCCAAGGGTGTTGTTGTTGAGTTTCCTCTGGGAGATTCCCATGTATCGGAGTGCGTCCTCGCACTTCTGGGCGAGGTCTTGGACATCCCATCCGAATGGTATCTCAGAAAGGTAAGTCCATACTGAGAATCCTCTCTTCGTGGTGGTCTTGGTCGGCTCGTCTGTGTGGCTCATGGAGCCACATGGGAAGCACTCGGTATATCAATACTCCCTAAATATCAATGCTTTTTGAGGTCAAAAGTCGATTTTTGACCTGCTCCGAGGCCCGTCTGGCGTGACTGATTTTTCTGGTCACTGGTGACTTTTCCAAAAACTCAGGCTACCGACGTCGGTTATTTGTCTGCCTTGGGTGTCTTGGATTTTGGAACTGGAGCCTCGTCCTTGTCGTTGGTTGTGACGAAGGCATCCATCCTGAGTTCATGCGACCTCTGCATCTTCTCCATATCGAGGTCATGCTCTATCTTGATTTTCTCTAACAGGCGGGTGTGTTCCTTCTCGGTCTCGGTTGCCGTGACATCGGATGCCAGTTGGTCTGGGAGGATGTTTATCTTGGCTCCCTCCTTTCCTTTGAAGAGGTCTAAGACAGAGGTTATGATGAGTAGAGCAGGCCCACCCAGCAGTCCTATGACCGTCAATTGTGAATCGGTAATGTCCCTTTCCTCGACGATGCTGAAATACGACGCGGTGGCGGCGATAATGACCCAAGCGAGAACGACTCCCAATCCGAAGACAGTCATCAGAGTGTCGTTGGGTGATTTCATCTTCATTACCACAATCTGACAATGTGGAGGTTAATTAGCGACTGGGTTCAAACCCCTTACGTCGTTAGGCTGGAAGCGAATCTGATGGCCGTGACGAGGTCTGGGGACTGTCTACCCACCTCCAGTCTCATCGAGGCTCCAGAGGGCCTGATTGACCATGAAATATTGAATATCATTTGTCGACCACTGAGACCCCCCTCGACGGAAGCGAACTCCATGATGTCACCGGGCTTGAGGTCATACCTTCCGGGGAGTCCTTCGACTATCCAGCGTATCTTGGAAATGCCCTGTTGATTGAGAATCTGACGGGCAAAGAGACGGGCTTGGGTCTCGTCCGTGACGGTGTTCTCATCATACAATCTCTGGATTGGACTCGATGGGATGGTTTGTGGTTCGGAGACGAGGATTCCCTGATTCTGATTCCTGACTGTCACCAAGTTCACCAAGTCTGAATCTTCCTCGACTCTGTCTATCATCGTGGGGTAGAAATCCAGCGGTGCTGACGTCCTTGGAATCCGTCCTGCGATGTAGGGTGTGTAGGTAGTGTCATCGAGGTCTGGGAGACGCTCCATAGCGACGTCCAGAGACTTTTGTTTTCCATAGATGCGGTATTTGACCGGGGTGACATTTACCTGCCCCAGAATGTATTGTATGGCCGACAATCGGGTCTTCCCTGTGAGGTCGAGGCCGGGTGAGAGTTTGACTCTGGTTTCCCCGATTATCTGGTCGATGTCCATGTCGTAATTACTCTCTGCGATAATCTGCTTGATGATGTTGGCGGCGTCTGCGTTGGTGGCTACCGAAGTGGGGTTGGCCGTGAGTATCTCGTTGCCCAACAAACCGAACTGGTCGGTGGCGACAATTCGGAAGTCACGAGGACTGGCTTCGACCTCAGTGATTTTTCCACGGAACACAAAGAAACTACTACCGACATCGGTAGCCCGAACCTCTGGATAGGCCACGATTCTCATCTCGTGTCCTCGTCGAACTTTGTCTTGTTGAATCCCAGAAGAATTGTCTACAACCAAGGTGGCTTCGGATGGTGTATTGAACCCATGACGGACGGAGACAGACTTGATGCCAGTCATGGTCAGCGTTATCGTGTCAGTGGTGATGAACGCCCTGACTGCATCTGCCATGCCCATATGCAGAGAGTTGGGGTCTAAGACGATTTTCAAATTAAAAAAAGGGGAGCCGCCCGAAGGCGACCCCCCAGTTTGGTTGCGTGTTGCTCAAGCCGTCATCTTGGGAATGTCCCAAGCACCCTCCGTTCGGTAGTCGCAAGTCCACTCCACACCCTCCTTGTGGCAGAGGGTCATGATGACGAAGTTGGCCCAGACGTTGATGCTACCAGACCACTTCTCGCCCCCCATCTCTGGGTGGTCGAAGCAGGCCGTCTCATCCGGGTTGTTGTGGTCAGTGCAGACCCAAGCGTCTGGCCTGCCGTTATCGTAGGACCATGGTGTCCAATTGCCAACCACAGTGTATCCATCGAAGTAGATTTGGCCGTCGTTAATCACGGCCCTCTCTGTCCTTCCATTCGCATTCAATAGTTCATTCAGTTCGCTTACAATTCTCTCATCGTAGTTCATGTTATCACCTCACTCCATCGTGTCCCAGCCGAAAGCGGCGCACTTGTAGTAGCGGTCGTCAATCTGGATGACGTCCCCGCAGGACATGGAGGTGTGAATCCCAGTGTCTCTAATCCAGTTCTGGTTGGCTGGAGAGACCCCGTAGGACATGGGGTTGGTGTCGTAGTCGTTCATCATCTGGAAGATGTAGGAGCAAATCATCTCATCTGGGGTGTTCTCTGGGAACCAGTTGGTGATTTCCTCGTTGACTGCATCTGGGAATTTCGCATGGGTGTCTGCTATCTCGGAGATGTTGGTCTCATCATATGCGGCCATAATCCCAGTTCTACTGTAATGGATTGTGACTGATGCCATCAGTATCCCGCCTCCGCAAATTCCTCGTCGCTTGCGTTCGCAATCCAGTGAGTCCAGTCAGCGATGTATTTGCTGGCACCCTCAATGGTCGTCATATCGTAGTTCTCGTGGTTAGGTTCTGCTCCTGCCATGGACTTGGGAGGGCGGTGGCCTATATCAATAGTTCGGAATCTGACTACTATTGCCAATCGGTTGTGAACTGCTTCATTTCGCCAGCAGACATCAGTAGTGCCTGCCGGTAGCATAGGGAGTAGTTGCGTAGGTCTTCCTCGACTAAAACACCGTGGGCCACATGAGCCTTGAAGACCTCAATCCCCACTTGTTCTGCATCTTGGATGGTCAGGTCGGAGATGGTCATGTCCTGCAAAGACAGAGAGTTGACGAGGTGATTTATCAGGTCTTGAACTGCGTCTTGTATCCGTGGTTCTATCTCGATGTTGAAGGGTGTCATGTCATCGTCCACTAATGCCCCACCGTTATGAGTTCCACCCCAGATATAGGGTTCCAGCCCCCCATATCAGAAGTCCGACTCCGAGGGCGATGATTGGTGCAAAGTCCATCATATCGTAGGTGATGTCGTGTACCCAATGTGTTCTGATTTCAATCATGCTCATTCCTCTGCTCGGAAGGTTGCGGTGTAAGGAGTTTCTCCATGTTTGCCTCCCTCTCGGTCGTAGTTGAATGCAATCATCCTACCGACGAAGGTTTTGACCGAAGCAGAACCGTCGTAGGCTGTTGTCTGCCACTTGATTGTCAGTAGGGTTGCATCTGCCAGATAGGTCTCCATCTGCTCGATGTCGGTGTTGGCGGTTCCCTTGAGGAAAGAACCATCCAACTCAAACTCATCAGACCTCTGACCGAGGTCTCTGACTTCTGGTAGTGTGCCGTCCAGAGTCGGGGTTGCTGACAGGTTGGCTCTCCTACTTCTCTTGAACGAGGATGGCTTGGTGTTGAGGTTGGCGAACAGGTCGACAGTGGCGTCAGCGGCGACCACTTTGATGACTGCCGTGGCACTGGTCGAGGTGTTCGGAGAAGAGGCGTTGTCGGTAGCGGTGACGGATGCTTGATACTCGCCTGCGGTGGAGTAGGTGTGGGTCAAAGTGGCACTGGATTGCGTGGTTGCTGATGAGCCATCTCCCGGTGTGAATGTGAACTCGGCTATCGTCCTCGCAGAGTCGCTGGATACGATGTAGGATGACGAGGCATCGAAGGTCACTGTGGAACCTGTGGAAACCTGTGCTGGAGTCGCTCTGAGGACGGCTACTGGCAACGTCTCTGCCACTACTGCACTGAGGGCAGAAGAGGCCGCAGATTCGTTTCCTGCGTCATCTTTGACTGTGCAGGTCACGGAGAAGGTCCCGGCTTTGGTATAGACATGGGCGACCTCCAATGTGTTGGTCTGGAGAGTCCGGTCAGCCAGACTGATGAATCCGGTTTCCTCACCATCGCCGAAGTTGAACTTAACCGATGCGATTGTCCTATCGGCGTCGGTAGTCACACCGGTCGCTTGGAAGGACAGAACATGGCCGACTTTGGTGTTCATTGGAGTCGTGGTGTCGTTGTTGAAAGTGTTAGCCACACAGGCCAGAGATGCGGTGGGTTTCTCGTCATACTTGACAGTCCAGTTTCTCACGATTGGAAGTGCGTTCCAATCTATCGGGTGCATCGAGGTCTGGGTGTTGTCGGGGATGTAGAAGTGGAACCTCACCATGAACCCATTTGTGATTGCCGAGGCGGGTAGGTTGGAGAGATTTATGGAACCGATTCCACCTACGAAGAATGGGTCTAAGTTGTCGAATCCAGTATAGGGTGTTGAAGCCTCCTGTTCGATGGTCCCACCCACCTTTGATGGTGGTTGCATGATTGACACTCTTACTCTCATCCCCTTGTTCTCTGAGATGTTGTCTGCCTCAATCTGGAGGGAGTTGTATTTGGCGGCGGTAGTCACCTTCTGATTGACCGTGTCGACATTGAATGGGAGCATCGCGGTGGTGGGTATCTGACGCAGGACAATCCGGTCAATCTGCAAATCCTTTTGGCTTGGATTGTGGTTTGGATTCTGGGCAAACATCCTCTCTCCTTTCACGTTGTTGACGGTGGTGCTTCCAGCGTTATCTGGCTCTGCACCACCGAGCGCAATCGAGTCGCAGACTTTGATGACCATTCCCCACATTGGAGAGGCTGAGTTGACATCGGTTCCGACGGAGTTTCCATTGAGCAGAAGTGACATACCGGCGTCGGTAAAGTAGGTCCTGATGACATTGGTCCCCTCGGTGATTGTCGTCGCGGTTCCGTATCCACTTCCGTTGCCCAACCCCCCATACCCGAGATTGTTGGTGATGCTCCCGATTGGGAATTCTGATTCTGAGTTGTTCCATCCATCTGTGAACCAACCGGCACCAGTTCCCCAAGCATAGATGGCTGGGCGGTTGGCGGTGTAGACTGCTGGTGAGTTGCCAGTCATGTCTGCAACTCCGACGTTGCCATGATTCCCACCGTATGCCCAGTTGCCCGGTGCGGCGGTCTTGTTCTGGTCCCCTGTTCCATCGTAGACGGGGTAGAAACCATGGCCTCTGAGGTAGGTGTTTGAACCTCCGTGAGTCAGTAGGGAATGCCTTCCAGTGCCTTCGATGTCGACGTTGTTGTCGAACTCAATCAACAGTAGGCGACTGGTCTGAACGGGGACGAAAGCAGTCATCTCCATGTCAAGCCAGATTGGTGAGCAACCCCACTCTGCCAGACCGTATTTGGTTCTCTCTAAACTGGCCTTGACATAACCTGTGTTGGTTCCTACTCTCTCATGTCCGGGCCACGGTCTATTCCGACCGAAAGACCATCCATTTGGCTTGATGTAGTCCCATGCGTGTCTGCCCTTGACGCCGTCTATGGCCGACCAGAATGGAATGTGGATTCCCCTGAATCCCCACCTGTCGTTGCCTGCTCTGTCGGGATTGTCATCATCGTCGTAGATGTAGTCTGGCTTGGCGTCAGCGACGTTGGTTCCCCAGATTACGGAGTGGTCATCGAGGTTCTCGGAGCCTGAGTAGTATTGGAATGCCAAGTCCCATCCTATCGGTGGCGGTATCCGAAGGACTCCACCTCCATGATTTGCCTGAGTTGGGCCGAGTGTGTATCCGGTTTCATCAGACGTAGAGAGTGGTTGGATTGACCTCTCGACGAGATACCTACCATCATCGAAGTTGTTTGTGTCGGCGTCCCTGACTGCGGGGTCGAATATTGTTGGCCTACCGGGGTAGGTAGAATTGGTCGACGCCCCTACTGGAGTGCTGGAGTCAGGTTGGCAGAGACCTGCGATGAATCCAGTTCCGAAACCCGGCCTCTGGACAAGTCCAGACCCGTTGCTCCCAGATAGAGGATGGATGTCGTAGAAGTTCTGAGGGTCATCGGTAGTTGCGCCGAACTTGTTCTCGTATCCACTGAGCCTACCTTGGCAGATGTAAGCATCCGAGACATCGTAGACGGCAACTGCTCCTTGTTTCACCCGGTAGTTCACACTGATGACTATCTTCTGGTATTGTGCGGGGAATCCAGTGATTCCACCCCCGGTGAGAATCTCACTCACAGATGTCACTATCCACCACCCATTGTGGTCGGATGAGGTCGTCCCACTCTGCCAACTGGAGTTGGTGTCGTTGCTACTCCAGACTGGGAGTCCAGCGGACGTTCTTCCCTTGGTCTTGTTAGTCGCACCCGAACCCAGAACACCAGTCAGGCCGGAGATATAGACTGGCATCCCTAAACCACCGTTGAGGACTTGGCTCGTGGCGTCTGTATATACGACGAACTCCGTGTTGTGAGTGAGTCCAGAGTTGCCGTTCTTGTCCTTCTTGACCTTGACTATCGGAATTCTCTTTGGGTTGGGTCTGACGAGGTGTTGTCTGGGGTTTGGCTTGTTATTGTCAGAGACATACGAGGCGTAGATGTAGTCAAGGAGACTGGCCTGTCCCTCTCCCTCGACGACGCAGGCATCGAAGTTGTTGCCCTGTGATGCTGGGGCCAATGGACCTTGAACGAAGTCGAACATCGGGTATATCTGAGCGGAGCAATCGTGTTGGTAAGTCTGGGAGTTTCCATGGCCGTTCTTTCCATCCCAGACTGCGTAGAGTGTGTCTGTATTCTTACCCCCGATGGTCCTCGTTGAGTCATAGATGTAGGGGATGATGGAGCCACCGTTGCTAACGGTGTAGGTACCATCTTTGAGGAAGCAGGCGAGGGCCATCCTCATTCGATACTTTGGCCCGATGGCCGCACTGGTGTCCAGTGATATGTCTGGGTTTCCGTAGCCGATTGTCTGACCGGCATCAGCGGAGGCGGTTGTCCCCGGACTCTTGACTGTGACAGAACTCCCACCATCGAGAGATGCCCGAGTGGTTCCAGTTCTGGATTGACTCCACCCTCCGACTGCTCCGTGAAGGTGGTCCCCGGAATATCCCAGTTCCTTCCACCTACCGACGTCGGTATCGTCTGGGTCAGCAGAGTGGTGGGAAATTCCGGGGCGAGAATCGAATGGCAATGCCCCGGCGAAACCATCGAAATCCGCGTGTTCGCTATTCCAAGGCCAAGCGAATGATGTCGATGCACTCGATGTTCTCTTGTCGAACTGATTGACATCCAGCATCATGGGCATGAACACAGTGGCTCTGAACTTCCAGTCATTCGGGAAGTCCTGACCATTGCTGAGACGGGGGTCGGATTCAAAGGATGGATTGGCGGCTGATGAGTTGTGTGTCCTCCCAACCATTCCATGTGGGAGCCATGCTGGTTTGGTGTTGTCGTCCTTTCCAATGTGCCGATATGTGTCAATCATCTCGGCGAACTCCTGAATTGTCATGAAGACTGGGAATGGACCGGTGGTTCGGAGTGAACCCTCCATGTCTGTGGCGGCTCGCATTGGACTTCCCCCACTGGCCCTCCAGTTGGTCGAGTTGTTGGCGGTGAGACCATATGCCTGCTTGATGGTATCACCATCACCGGTTTGGTTCGCACCACCCACTCCCTCCCCACTCGGAGCGATGAGATAGAACTCGTAGGTCTTGCCAGCCTCATCAGTTATCTTGGCCTTGGGTGAGTAGGTTCCAGAGCCGGAGATTTCGACAGTGCAGATTGCATCTCCCAGTAAAGAAAGAGCGGCCCCGGCGGCATAGGTTGTGCCAGAATCAAATCCCGAGCAACCTGAAAGAATATTATTACTCCGAGAAGTGTATGTGATAGTGTCCAAGGTTCCATCGGGTCTGGCAATTGTGAATTGGCCTCCTGTGAGCGGCCATCTATCTTGAGTTGAAGATGTCGCCAGACCAACTGCAACTGCGGTAGCCCCGTCGATTTGTAGCATCAATGTGTTTGTGACATTGTATTGCGATGCCGTTCCGTCGTCATTGACGCACTCTATTCTCACGCCGGGGGTATTTGCCTCATCTTCCAATCCGCCCTCCTGTGAGCGCGTATTCGGGCCAAAATCGGTATTGTAGAGAACGGGGTCAACCGTGAGTCCGTTGGTGGCGTCATTTTTGATGTGAGCAGGCCACCATCTCTGGAGTTCGACCAACCCATTCCTGAGCCTTGAGAACGGGAAGTCTATGCTCTGCTTGGAATCTGCCATTAGACTACACCTCTCGCCCCTGTCCCATATGAGTTCTTGAGGATTCTTGGGAACTCTGCTCTGATGACATCTCTTACCTCACCGGGACCCATATTCCCGTTGATTGTGATTGGTCCGAAGTTAATCACGGTTCCAGTCCCGCTACCGGCACCGGTAGACCCGAACCTGTCCAGAGGAATCACGGCCTCGGGTCCGGCTTCACCGACGACTGCCAGAGTCGGTCGGGTGACTACCCCACCATCTGCCAGCATCTCGATTCCTGCTCCGACTCCACCTACGACGGCACCGACAGCCGCACCGACAGCCGCACCCGGACCTGCTCCGATTCCACCGAAGACTGCACCGATTCCACCACCTGCCATTCCCCCAGTCAATGCCCCTTGGCCTGCACCGGTTCCGACTTCTCCAATCGCCTTTCCTACCCCACCTAATCCGGGTATCTTGGAAATCTGTTTGCCAATGAATGTGAAGACGGCCTCGATTGCACTATACAACATACCGATGACTCGCACGACAGTCAGGAATATTCTGGCTAAGATGCCTGCGGCTGTTATCACTGGCTTCAATGCGGACAAGGTAGACATGATGTCGTCCATGAATCCCGGCAACTTCTCGATAATCGGGATGAAGTTCTTGCCGACAGTCTGACCCAGTTCTTTGAACTCATCTTTGTTCTCTCGGACGGAGTTTGAGATTTCAGTCAATCCAGCGATGAAGGCGTCCATGTCGAAGCCCTCCAAGAAAGTCTCAGCAATCTGGAGGCTGGTCTCTTCCAACTCCGACCGGAGAATGGCTAATTTCCTACCAGTAGACATGGAGATTGCATCCATCATGTTCGTCATAGCATCGCCTGAGTTCTTGTTAGCCTCAGTCAGTTCTCGGAAGGCATCGGCCTGACCCATCAGAGCCAAGATTGCAGTTCCACCACGGACGCTGAATATCTCCAGAATCTCTGCGGTGGTTGCCCCGGCCTCGTTGAGTTGGTCAATCACATCGACGAGGGATGTGATTCCGTCGACTTGTGAGTTCATGGTTTCATTGGCGGCTCTGGCCTGTTCCTCCATGTCAGATAGGGTGTCTGTTTGCTTCTGGTTCTCCCTGTTCAAGACCTGACTTTGTATGCTGAGTTCCTGTTGCTGGATGGACAGGTTCTCATTGGCCTGCTCCAACCGGTCTATCGTGTTGATTTCATCCTTGGTCAGTTCCCTTCCCTCTCTTCTGGCCCTCTGCCTGATACGAGCGACTGCGAGTTGGTTCTTCTGCTCCTGAATGCTCAGGTCAGACATCTCTCCATTGAGTTGCTTGAGTTCGGCGGTCGTCATCTCTATGTCCCTCTTGAGGGAGTCTATGGAAGTGGATAGTCGGCGGAATGTGGCCTGTGCAGTCATTCCTGCTGGAGTTAGTCTCAGGACATCCAGACCGAGTCTGTCCATGGTGCGTCTGGCATCCTCTGTGGGAGCGATGAGTTTGTTGATGGACATCCTGAGTCCAGTTCCCGCAATCGTGCCTTGGAGACCAGCGTTTCCAAGCGCACCAATCGCGGCGGCTGATTCCTCGATTGACAGTTTTGCGGCGTTAGCGGTTGGGCCGAGGAATTTCATGCCCTGCCCCAATGTCTCCAGACTGACGAAAGAACTCGTGAAGGTATTGGTCATCACGTTGCCAACCCTGTCGAGGTCTTCAATCTCCAGACCGAATGCCTTGACGGACGAAATCGCCACACTCGCCGCCATGTTGATGTCACCACCAGCGAGTTCAGCGAATTCTGCGAGGAACTTCACGGCACCTCCAGCCCTGTCTCCCAATTCCTCGATGCTGAGACCTGCCAGAGCCAGAACCTCTGCCGCCTGAGCCGTCTCAGATGCGGTGAATCGAGACTGTGAGGCGATTGCTCTCAGTTCTGTTCCGAAAGCGGCGGTTTCCTCACTTGTCATTCTGGCAATCGCGCCTACCCGGATGAGTTGTTCCTCAAAGGCTACGAAAGTCCTGATTGAATTGGTTATCACCTTCCCGGTGATTACTGCACCCAGAGTGGCTATCGCCCCTCCGGCCACTACGGCGGTCTTACCGACTGCCTTTCCGATTTTAGACAGAGATATTTCGGCCCTCTCTGCTTTCTTCTCAACCATGGAGAGTTCCTTGGTCAGTTGCTTCGCGTTTCCTGTGAAAATGACCTTCAACTTGGAGGTGACATCACTCATTTCTCATCACCCCCGAAGTTTGCTCCTTCGCTTGGCGTCCTCCGCCTCCTTGTTCTTCCGACGATTGTGTTCGTTCGTCGTAGTCCAAAGGAACAGAGCGTCCCGAGGGTCTAAGTTTCGCCAGTCTTCTGGTGTCATTCCGAAGGTCGAAAGAATCTGATAGAGAAATAGCCCCTCGTCCGACTCCGAGTAGGTCAGGATTCCCCCAACGCACCACCGTCCCTACCGAGGGCATCAGTGACTTTGCTGGATAGTTTTCCCATGACTGTGATTGGGAGTTGCCTGAACTTGCCCCAAGTGAGTGAATCATCACACTTGGCGAGCATCTCAAAGACCATTCGCATACCCATGTATTCGTCCCTGTCTTCTGCGGAGAGTCTGGACATCTCTGGGTTGCTCTTGAGTGCCTGATACTCGTTGGCACTGAGCGGGATTGCTTGGACCTCATCGACCCCGATTCCAAGGTCAGCGACGTCGATGGTGATTGGTTGCGAGGCATTATCAATTGCGGTGTCAATCCATGACATTGCTCATTGAGCGATACCGCTGGAGTTTGAAGGTTATGATTACCATGGCACAAATTAGGCCGATTCAGTCTCGGCTCCAATCTAACCCCTCAAAAGAGGCATTAATCATCAGCGCACCCTCGTTCCCCGCCTCAAGGCCCTCAAGGGCGAAGTCCGTCAAGACACAACCAGAGGCCGTGTAGGTGTGAGTCCCTGCCGCGTCGGCGTCGAACTGAACATCGAGTTCGGTGTTGTTGTTGAACCAATCGTAGATGACGTCGTCAGAAAGGCCCCAAGCCTTCTTGAGAGTCCCACTTACGGACTTGAGTCCTCGTGTGTTTGCGGTCGGTGCGTTAGAGCCTAATTGAACGTATTTTCCAGTTGCCACGGCAAAGGAGACATCTCCGCTAACGAACCCAACAATGGAGCCGGATGCGGTGATTTTTCCTGTGACACCTGTAAAGGAGTGGACGGCCATATCCTCATTGCTCAGTTTGGTGGTTCTTAACGGTCTTGGCTCGACCTCTCTTCTTCTCTTCCCTTTCCTTGGTTAGACGCTCCACTAAGACCTTCGGTTTGACCTTGCCATCTTTGGGGTCGACGGCATACCAACCGGGCCTTCGACCCTCTTGTCTTTCGGCTTCACAGAGATGGCATCGGTGTTCGTTCTCTGGCGTGTGATGACCCGCCCCCATGCGAGACATCTCGGCTACGAACATCGCTCTGGAATCTCCTGCTGGAAACGAGATTGGGATGATGCAGGCCCGGTCGTGATGCTCGCATCTGCACTTCCATTTGTGACCACAAGTAATGACATCCCTGCCTTCTTTCAGTTTCTTTCTCCGACTCATTCCAAAGCCACCGTCGCGTTCATTCCCAAGGGGTGTGGTGTATCTGTGGATACCGTCAGTATTTCTTCCATGTGGTCGGTGATTAGTTCCCAATCCAGATTCCTCTCAGCAAACTTCCGGCAGGCTTCTCCCTTGGATGCGGTTGCCTCTGGGTCGAGTGCCGAAGCCACCATGCAATCTGCTAAGTTCTCGATACTGACGAGACCCATATTGACTCCCCATTGTGGGCCACAAATTGTGTCGGAAAGTTTTGCCAACCAACCTCGTTCAGTTTCTATTACCCTACCGACGTCGGTTGGATTTCCAGAGAACCCAACCAGTTCTGGTCCGGTCGAATTGTCTGGTAGAATCACCGGAACTCCACAGGCCATTGCCTCGGCGGTGGGAACTCCGAATCCTTCGCCTCCAGTTGACAGAATGTGGACATCCGCACATCCATACAATCGGGCCAGTTCTGAGCGTTCCAGACCGAAGAGTGGGTTGCCCATGTCGGTGAATCTGACATTGCCCTCCATCCCCATCTGCTTGACCATCAGAGGTAGGTTCCAACCACCACTACCTCTGGCATCGGTGGCGTCCCCACAGTGAATCAGGAGGCAGTATTTCTCGGGGTTGTCTAATTGTGCCAGAGTCCGGGCGAATGCACTCAACAGGCGGGGTTGTTGCTTCCGGTTGGTGTTCCTTCCAACGGATAAGAAAATGAAGTCGAAATCGTTCAGTCCCAGTTGCGCTCTGGCATCGAATTTCTCAGAGGGAGTCAGCGGCTTGAACACCTCCGTATCGACTCCGTGATACAACATGGGTCCGGGGCTTTGCAGGTATCTGTCGAGCATCGGGTCGCGGAGCATACCCCCGGTTCCACTTGAGGCGTATTGACTAACGAAATCTGCAAACACATTTTGACCGAATCTACTCATCCAAAGGGGGGTGTGAAGCATCTTTAGGATGTCTTTCCAAGCATACGAGAATGGAACCCCATCAATGGGTGTGTAAGCAACGTATGGAATCTTTGCTAAGTTAGTGCTTCTGACCATGTGACCAATGAACCAGACGTCAATCAGAGAGACGTAAATATCCGGTCTGAGGGACTTTATGTGGTAGTCCAAGACAGTGAAGTTATCCCCCATATTATCGGACCCGAAACCAGCCAGACCAGCATGGAGAAGTGTCCAACCTTCTTCGTGTTTGATTTCCTCCCCGTTGTAGTTCCAACCAATGCAATAGACTTCGTGACCTCTCTCACTGAGACGCTTCACAATGTTCCTTGTGACGGTCGCATAGCCGGTTGGTTGGGTTGGGGTTTCGCTCCCCCATAGGATTTTCAGTTTGCTCATTGAGAGTCGTCGGGTTCCGAGGCTTTTTCATCGTTATCTCGGAGGCGTTGTTCTCGTCTCTTTTTTCTGTCTCTCCTTCTGTTTCTTCTGGCAACTTTACCGGACCGAGATTCTGACTTCTGATGTTGCTTGTGAGCCATCTCTTCAAAGATGGATTCTCCACTCATAATCATGTCGTGATAGTGCTTTGCTCGGTGGCAGTTAGCACACACCACATCGCACTTTTCTATCTCCTTTTCGATTCGCTTTTTGGAATACCCACTTGACACCAGAGCGGAGACGAGGTCCGACTTATCCGCTGGGTCTCTGTGATGGAACTCCATGGCCCATGGATTGTGTTCACCAGACATCCCACAGACAATACAGGATGACTCTCGCTTTAGGTCGATGTACCATTCTCTGAGACTCCGTTTCCGGCTTCTCACGTTCTTTTTCACCTGAGCCTTTCTTGCCGGATTGGCGTAGTATTCACGGAAGTATTTCTGCTGATACTTTCGCTTGTCTTCCGGGTTCTTGAAGGGCATCTAAAGAGATTCCATCAAAGACTTGTATTCGGGCGACTCCATCAGTGCCTCGCAGACTTGGGCGCGAGTCATGGTCTTGTGGAACCAAATGCAGGCCGAGTAGTGCTTCTTACCGGATTGGTCTGGGTCTCTGCGGAGAATCTTCTGGTAGGCTAAAACGACGAAGTCGTCATCCTCCATGTCGGCACCCTCGGCGACGATTGCATCTATATCCACGCCATCGGATTTCTTGGAGGATTTTGCAGGTGCCTCTTCGACTACCTCTTCGTCCTCTGGTTCATCCCAATCGACTACTGGTTCCAGTCTCTCGACGAGGTCTGCTTTCGTTCCTGATGCGTCTAAATCGTGTTCCTTGGCAAGAGCAACTAACTCTGCTTTCTTTAGGTCACTTAGTCCCATGACTGACCAACGAGTTGCTGGGGTTCTTAACGATACGGTTCAAGACCTACTCATTCCAGCGGATTTTGACTTCGATGAATGATTGGTATCCGGTGGTATCATTGGCTGGTTGGTCGATGCCAGCGGTGTCCTCTTTGAGTTCTATCGCTCTGGTCTCACTGGCATTGACTACCCGGACCCAGTGATAGTCATTGATGCCTGCCGCTGGAGACGTCAAAGTCTCGTTGTTTAGCACATCCATCACTTTGCGAAACAAAGCCCAATGCTTCGCTCTATTGGGGTGAAAAAGGGTAATCTGATACACAGCACTGGCTGTTGTGGGCATGGTTGACAAATTACCCCCGGAAAGGTGGGCTGGTTCTGTTTCCTGATAGATTCCAGTGATGGCGATTTGGTATGTTTTCTGCTTCTTGAAATCAAGCCATTTCGCATTCACAACTGGGGTCCATCCATCCCCCGGAGATGTCATATTGTTGGTCAGTAGATTTGAGAGCATGGTGTGTGGGTCTGTTGTAGGAACCCCAGTGTCAGTTATTGCCATTCAAGCACCCCACGCAATCACATGATGAGCAGTCGCATGAGGGGTCATCGCAGATGGGGCAATCGCAATCTCTCATCCTCCGTATGCCCCCTTCAATCCGAATGTGGCGACACCAACTGGACTACTCTCCTTGATTTGTGCTAACCAGAACTCCAACTCACCATCTATGGACTTGAGTAATCTGGCCCACATTTCCTTGACTCTCTCCATCGTATTCTCATCGTTGAGAGTCGCTCTGGCGACTGCTCGACAAGTCCAGAGGATAGTTGCCATCTTGGCGTCTGCTGGAGCCGCTGTCTCCCCTGAGATGTATTGGACTTTGAGTGCGCCTGCCCCAGTGTCATCGTCCCAGAATGCACCGTGGAATCTCATGATGCCAGCCTCTTGGTCTGCTAACCAATAGTCATCCTGATTTCTGATGCGACCTTGACTCAGAACAGTCTCAGTTCCGCTGTCATTCACTGTGTAAGCATTGGTGATTGATGTCACCGGTCGAAGTCCCAGAACCACATGGCGTTGGAAATTGTTCATGTCGAAATATTCCGTGACGCTGAGTTGTCCAGCAACTTGCCTACCGGCGTAGGTATCTATCATCCGAGATGCGTTGGAAATCATCGTGGAGACTTGAGATTCGGTTGGACCCATCTCCCCTGCGGAAGTTGAGAAGTCCATACCTGTGTAGTTCTCGATGTCTGCCACTGTGCAGTAGTCTAATGCGGTCTGTGCAGACTCATCAATGATGAGTCCGCCCATTGTGAATCCGGCGGATGGCATGGTCTAACCTCTCTTGAGTCACGGTTCTTGAGCGATGCGCTCCAGACAGACCCGACCGAGCCTCTCGGCACAGGTCGAGCCTGACGGCTACGTCACCTCAGTTGGCGTGTCACTCAACAGTCTCAGACTGTGCTGATGTTGACCATCTTGCAGATGGCGTCAGCATACCTTACGGCGAATGCCACATCTTGCCTTGGGATAAGTAGGAACCTATCCTTGTGAGGCTCGTCGTGGAAGTCGATGCTGAACCTTCTGTCTGCCACAGTTGGGTTCCCGAGTAGTGGGGACCTCATGTGTAGTAGAAGTGCCATCGTCTTGTCCGTGGTTGTACCATCGAAGACTCCAGATGCGTTGAGGTTGTCCTTCATGACGCTGGTTGCGAAGACCCTGATGCCGTATATCTTTCCGACCTCACCAGTGACGATGGTCGCCTCTGGGCCGTACTTGTCGACAGTCTGCAACTGAGCCAGTCCGAGTAGTTGAACCTCAAGGTTTCTGGATACTATCAGGCACAGGTCGGACCTGTTCTCTGCGTAGACGCCAAGTTCCTTGATTGCCGTAGCCAAGTGGCTGGCCGCGAAGGCTCCACCGACAGTGCTGGACTTTCCAGCCAACTTTCGTAGGCCGTCGAACATCAGTAGGTAGTCGTTGGTCGATGCGTTCACGCCGCCTGTGTTGGTGGAAGCATTGTAAGCACCGTTGATGTTGTCAGCGTAGGAACTTCCTGACGCTGTGTCACCGTTTAGGAAGAGGTTCTGCTCGTTGTGAGCCAGCCTGCTGGCGATGTCGTCTCTGATTACGTTCAGAAGACCCTCTACGCCGTATGCTATCAGGTAGTTTCCGATTGGCACGTTGGCAATCATGGTCTTGAGGGTCATTGTGACCTCACCTGTTGCGGGTATGCTCTCAGCGGCGGCAGTTCCAGCCTCCGTCTCAGCGAGTGTCTGCTCGTGGAAAGCAATGCTACCAGTCAGACTTGGGACGTTAATCGTCTTCGTCGACATAGGTATAGATGGGAAGATACTTCGCATAAAGTTCCTCTCGTACACAATCTCTATTATTTCGTCAGCAGTCTCCGTAGGAAGCATGGTTGCCCCTGTATTGGCTCCGACTCCTGCGAGTGCCGCCTTTACGCGCTCCACGGTTTCCGTGAATTGTTCTTCATTTAGTTCTGTCATTTTTTATTCACCTTTTTATCTGGTATCAACCTCAGACTCCACCTCGACTGGCGAGATTAGCGGCAAGCCAATCGGCAAGGCCATTTGTTGCGCCCTTGTTTGTGGTTTCTGGGGTCGAGTCTTTGGTGGGTGTGATGCTCTTGCGAGCGGGGGCTGGAACGTCTGAGACTTCGGCCATCTTCTCGGCGACTCTGCGCTCGACTTCTGCCTCCATCTCTGCTTCCTTGATTCTGGCCTCTTCTGCGGCCTTGTATTCTGCTACTTCTGCTCTGAGGGCGTCGAGTTCGCTGACTTCTTCGTCAACTACCTCTGCTTCTGCCTCCTTTGCATCTAATTTGTCGATTATCATTGATAGTGCCTTGGCGATGTCCATTAGGGCCTCTCTTGGAGAAGGCATCTCGACGGTCTTCTCGCCATCTTCTGCAACCTCTTCCTCGACCTCTTCCTCATCGGTGTCTGGTGAAGGCATTGTGTCGCCTGCGGATTCCTCTTCGTCGGCATCCTTGGTGTGAATTGTTTCTTCTATTACTGGTGCTTCCTCTTCTGGGGCAGATAGAGTCTCTTCTGCCTCTGTGTCGGAGGTGATTATGTCCATCTCTTCGGCGGTCATTGAATCAAAGCCTTCAACGACGGGGTTCTTAACGGTCTTGGTATCTTCGTCCTCATCCGTATAATAGGCGGTATCTTCTGGTTCATCCATTGGTGCGCCAGTTGTATCCACATCAATGCCTTCCCACTCGTCTGATTTGCCATAAACGATGGTGATGTAATTCTCATCTTCTTCGATTCTGACAACGTGCTTCTCTTCGATTTTTTTCTCGCCAGAACAACCACAACCACAACCACCTGACTTACCGGCATGGGTAGGGACCACGGATTTCTGGACGGAGAACAGAGCGTCGGGAGATGCTGGGACATCGACGACCGAAGTCTCGACCCAGTCGATTTGTGTGAATTTCATGTAGCAGGTGTCGTCATCTTTGCATTCCTTGACACCGGCCTTGGCGATGAATCCAATCGAGAAAGCCTTGAGCATACCTTTCCTGATTTTCCTCGTTATGTCCTTCTCTCCCCCATCTATGACGGCGGTTCCGATTGGGACCTCCATCCCGTTGAAACTACCCTTGTTCAGAGCCACCATTCTACCGATGACTCCGTAGGTCTTGGAGTGGTTGTAAAGAATCACTGGGTTCTGGGAATATCCCTCCCATGCTCGCATGATTGCATCTACCGTCACGAGTTCATCATGGCGGTCAAGATAGTCGTCGTTGCCGACATACACCGGTCCACGGATTTTGACATCCTTACCCATGTCGGTAGCCTTCTCGTCGTAGAAGAACGGAGTGTTGACTTTGTAGTGGATTTCCACTGGGATTTCTTTGGCGGAGATACTGTCGTAGGCATCCTGAGAATCGAGGATAACTGCCGAGTCAATGTCTGGCATACCCACTTCGTCAGACGAGGTGGTTATTGAGCGAGATGTTTTGTCAGAGCATCCGTTCTCACACATACTACTGGCGGCGGCGACTGCTCGGTCCTGAGCGTAGTCCTCTTCGCCCATGAGTTCCGAGATTTTTCTGGAGACGCACTCTTCGTAGGTCTCATCTGCTTGGCGACAAGCAGGACCCTTCACGATGGTCGGCTCGTCTGCGGACTTGGTGGATTGTGGGTGGCCCTTGGGGAGCAGGTCTTGGTCGTGCTTCCCGCCTCTGAATTTACCAGTTCTCAGGACGTAGAGAAAACTGTTAACGCGGGCAAATGCCCATTGAGATGCAGATGATACTGTTGGGCGAACCGAGCCGGGATTGCTGGAATATGCACCCCATCCTCGTCTAAATACGGCAATGAGTGTTCGTGTGCTGGTTTTCTTACTGGCGGCAGAGTATTTGGCGTTGTGTTCCTTGGCCTTCTTGGAGAGGGTTTCCCTGACGCTGTCCGTGACATTCTTACCGTTCATGGCATCCTTGGTCTCGGGTTCGCTTCTCTTGCGGAGCATAGAGACTCGGACTGGAACAGAGCGGTCAGAGCGGCTGTAAGAACCGTCTTGATTGTCTATGAAAACCCTGACGTTAGCAACCTGATTACTGCTACTGGCTTCGATTGTTTCAGAGCCTCCAGAACTGCTGACAACTGCTACTCTACCAGAACTCCTGACGCTACTGACTTGGCCGAGATAACCACCCTTGTCAGTCGTCCAAGAGACGTAGTCTCCAGATGAGATTGAACCCTGTGCGGCCTTCTCTTCTTTGGCCTCAAAGGTCCGCTTGAGTCGGCGAGACCAAGACAGTCCTGCCCTGCCTCCCCAGAGTAGGGCGGCTACCCATGCTGGAGAGTCTTTGTCGAAGTCCAAGAACCTCGCATTTCGACCCCACCATCGGACCATCTTTCTGGCCTTGGCGATTGTGATTGGAGTTCCTCTGACAATGGCTCTGGCTTCCCTGACGGTTGCGGCCTCCAGACCAGAGCCACCCATGCCATCCTCGACCATTTTGATGCCGGTCTTACAGGCAGATTTGACTCCTGCTGGTGGAGTGAGTTGCGCTCTGGTCGGGGTCTTCTTTTCATTGGTGTTCATATTCTTCCCCCGTAGGTCTTGTTGAGGTGATTGAGATTGGCGGCTAATACCTTTTTCATCTCGCCTCTGGACTTCTTCATCTCTTCAAGTAGTGCAGGTCTGAGATAGGGTTGTGGTGTTGTCACCGAGCCTCTTTGTCTTCCCTTCGGAACGAACCTACCGAACTCAACGGCGGCGGCATACATCACACCAGTTCCCTTTCCACCGAAGGAGAGTATTCTGGTTGACTTTCCGACCTTCTCTATCCTGCCGCTTCTCCTGAGCGCACCAGTCTTGACTGGAGTGCGTTTCTTGGCATTTGCCAGAACTCTACCAGCCAGTAGGTCGATGTATTGGATTGACGCTCTATTGACGCCGGGGATTCCCCTTCTCAGGTCTCCAGCGAATCGCTTGAATGGACCGTCTACCATCAGGCTCCGACTCCGAGAATCTCAGCACCTTCGACATCTGGTTTCAGAATCTCGGAATCTGATACTGGGTCAACTGGGTTCGGTTCATCAGATGGCTCATAGGGAATGAATGTGCAACGGCAGTTGGGATGGGCTGGGATGACGCCCCCAGACTTGTCGATTGGATAGACTGCATTCTCATAGGGAACACATAGGTCCCTATCGGTGACTTCGTCTACCGTGACGAGTCTCTGGACGAATTGGAATCCAGTTTTCTTGAGTCCAGATAGGTGGGCATTTTCGACGATTCTTGCAGGCTCGGTTCTGGCAATTCTGCGGTAGTAGTATGACGGGTAGGTCTTCCCAGATGGGTCGATTGCGTCTTTCATTCTGCGAGCGGCCCAGTCCCAAGATTCGCGTTCTCGATTCATCTGGTCGAAGACTTTGATGATAGCAGTTCGATGCGCTCCGAGTGTGTTCCGAAGTGCCGGTAGTTGCCAGCGTTTTGCCCAGTAAGCCAGAGCCTCCGAGTCCGCAGTTCCAAACGCGATACCGACGCCGGTATCCTTGGCGAGTTGAGCCAGCGTTGCATCGAAGCCCTTGGTGAGTGTCGTTGCAGTTCCGATTGTCTGCTTGTCCAGCAACTCCGCGAGTTCCCTGTCGAGAAGGTCGACTGCCCATGTAATTTCATCGCGTCCGATTGTGGGACCAAAGACCGTGGGTGCGATGGGTGGGTCTGCTTTCTCGACTATTCGGTAGGACGTTCCAGATTTGATTGTCAAGTCGATTACCGACTTGTTATTGAACCTCTCATTGTAGGCTCTGAGAAGCCGGTCTGCGAAGGTTTTCTGATTGTCTTCGTATATCGAGTTCAGTTCTTCTTCCCCATCGTCAATGATGGAGTTGAACTCTTCATGGTCGTCGAGTCTCTTCCGAAAAAGTTGAGCCTTGTTCTCTGCGGCTATCGGGTCCGAGAATGGTTCGTCCCAAGCAGGAAAATCACCTGCCGCTTTTCCCTCGTTCTCGGGGGCTTCTGGGGGCGGGAAGATGTCCAGTAGGGATAACTCCCCCTCATCATCCGAATCGGCGTCAGAATCACTCCCAGAGGGGCTGGCTGGCTGATTGATTTGCAGTTTCGGACTGGTGAAGAACGGGTCGTTGGCCCGGTCGTCCATGATGGCATCGAATCCAAGAATGTCACGAGCCTCGTTGACTGTGATTGCACCCTCTTGTCTGAGGATTGCGACTGCATCTGCTCTGGACTTGAGAGTATCTGCTCGCTCTGCTTCTCTGGATGGCCTGATGCTGACGAACTTCCAGACATAGTCAGTGACATTGAGTAGTGGGAATATGATATTGTTAATCATTGCAGAGAGGCGTGAATGGTAGGAGTCGACGACATCGTACCATGCGTCCAGTTGTTGCTCTGGATTTGCCAATTTTCCAGTCTGGACCCAGCCCAGTTTCATTGGTGGAATACCGAAGACTGCACAGATTTCCTCTCGGTAATAGTAGAGCATATCCATCTGCGCTCCTTCTCTGGTGGAGTCAATGAGTCTGTGCATATTGAATCCTGAACCACCGTTGATTGCGATGAGTCCGAACGGAGATTGTCCACCTGACAATTGTTGCTCGATGAGTCCGAGCATGGCCTTCATTTCAGAGTTGGAAATATCACCCACATTCAGGATGGTCTTGGGCAACGTCCCAGTGTAGAGGGCGTTCATGTAGTTGGATAGATTCAGTTGCCCAGCGATGGTCTCCATAAGTGGGATGAGTGGGCTGGCTCCGTAGCCATTCCCCTGCTTGAATTTGCAGATGTGAATTATCTTGTTGGAAGCGAATCGCCGAGTATTCTTGTCTATCTCCTGTATGTATGCCATCTTGGGTGGGTCGGGAGTCTGTCGGGAGGGAACCAACTTGATGCTTTCAGCGGCAACGGGCCACATCGAAACGAGGTCTCCGCCAAACACCCAGTCCTCACCATTATCGCTGGAAGAATCCGCAGAGCCATCGAGTTCCAGATATGCGTTTCCGAAGAGAATCAAATCATACAGAAGGGACTCCAACCACTCGTCTCCCATATCATCTGGATTGGGCATCGTGAAGAACTGGTTGAGTCTCTCCAATTGAGACTCATCACCCTGCTCTTTGCCGGGAGCCAGAACAAACTCGTATCCATTGGAAAGAGTGTCATCTACACATCTCCTGATGATGGCATTGACAACCTCAGATTTCATGCTGATTTGTCTGAGTAATCGGTAGTCGACCTCGGTGTTCATTCCTTTTTTTCCAAGTGCCTGTTTTCCACTCGACACTCCAATCTGGGAAAGTGAGGCGAGAGTTTTCCCATCCCAGTTGAAATCTCCCCTACCGGTGTCGGTTTGTCCAGCCAACATTCTGTTGAGTTTCGCGGCGTCTTCCGGGTCTGCTCGTCGGCCTCGGACGCGGTCCCAAAGACTTCGCCTCCGCTCTGCCATAACTGGTCGAGCCGAGTTGGGGTTCTTCACCATACTCCTTAGAACCTACCTCGGCCCATTCGGCTTTGGCTGGTGAACCAATCAGCAATGGCTCCGAAGAAGACCATCAGTAAGAAGGCACAGCAGACTTCGTCGAGTTGTAATGGAACCTGCATCCAATCACCTACTCCTATGGATAGAGTTCCTCAAACCTCAACCTAATTGCTCCAAATACCAGAATTGCCAAGAAACCCAGACAACAACTCAGTCCAGTTTCAAGACCCATGACCAAACCTCATCGTCGACAATATCCGTGTGAATCACAACAATCCGAACCAGTAATTCCTCGTCAGCGGAGATACCGATGTCGGTAGCGTTGACGAAGTCGATGTGGTGATAATCGACCTCCATGTAATCGGTCTCGTAGATGATGTCGCCAAAGAAATACATCGTCTCATTTTCAGAGTCCCAGATTTCCACTTCGACAGTAATCTCAACCTTCATCTGGCAACTCCAATCCACATCGAACTCAGAGTAGATTGACGAGTTGTTCTCAGCCCAGTAGGCATATCCATCATAGATGCTGGCGTAGCAATCGTCGTGGGACTCTTCTTCATACTCACATGACCCATCCTCGTCTGTGGCATCCGGGTCGTAGTTCAGAGCATCTGGGTCGGTGCATCCATACACCTTCACAGATTCATCGTGACTACCAAGGTCGACTTCGTACATCTTCTGTCCACCCAGCAATAGATACTGGTAATCTGTGAGTTCATAGAAGAGGCGATATGAATTGTCGTCCAAGTCCGAGAATGTGACTGAGAATGCTTTGCTATTCCTCACCGTGACGTCCTCTGAATACCAGACATCTCCAGAGGAATCGGACACCAAGAATGTGGCATTGTAATTGTAGGAACAGAGATTGTTGTCAGTGAACCTGACGTTGATTGTTATGTCGTCTGAAACTAAGTATGACTCGTCGATGATTATCCAGTCTTCTTCGCAGGATTCTGGGATGAATGGATTGTCATCCTCATACTTATCGGTCAGTGTATCGACTGCGAAGTCAATGAACCCGACTTGGTTCAGACCAGCCATCAGCATGGCTAAGATTGACCCGACTGTGAGAATCAAAGTCCTGAGTTCTTGGAACCCCTTGTTGAGTTCTGTCAGGATACTACCAATGTCGTCTTCGCCCATAATCTCACATCGAAACATAACCCATACCGGCCATCGCCCCTGCGACGACCATAATCATGCCTTTCTGGGCATACGAACGGATTATGTCCTCAATGTTTTCAACGTGCTTTTCTATGGGCTTCAACCGCTCTTTGATGACTTCAACATCTGTGCCTATTCGACCGACATCTTCTGCCAGATGGTGCAGGTGATTATCTCTCACTACTGCCAGTTCCTCTCTGGTCTGATTGATGAGTTCCAGCAAGGCTTCGTTGGTCGCCATCCGACCTCACTCACTCTTCTTGGTTTTCTTGACCTCTTTGAGTGCGGACTCGACATCATCTGCGTGAGATAGTGTCTCCGGGTCTTCGATAATAGCAATCAACTCTGAGAGAGTGATTTTGCCATCGGCCATTGCCGACTTGTATTTCTTGAGGCCATAGGCCAATGCTCCAAGGCCAACAAGGCCCAATGCGATTAGTGCTTCAACTTCCATTCCTAATATTTCCATGAGAGATTCCTCCGGGTTATTCTGGCTCGTATCTGTCGGGGTTATTGACAATACCGACGCCGGTAGAGGGGGGCTGGGAACTGGAATTTGAAAGTAGTCAGATTCCGAACTGTTGATATACCGACCATTCGTCGGAGGGGGTATGAGCCACAAGAGAATTACCCACCCATGGAATCCAAAGAGAGACCCATTGTCCTACGTCGACCGCCATTTCTTAGTGAATGCAGTCTGCTCCATCTGGGACTCAGAAGTCAGGAAATACGCTTGGGATAGAGGACAAATCCACGTTTCAATGATGCACTTCTTCACATGGATTGGGCCAATCGTCGGCGGAATCGTATTCTGATTCTGGTCCGGCCCCTCCGAACCCATGATTCTGAGACTACTTAAACCTCGGAAGGGGTCTCTGGGGGCTACCCGGTTCGGTTTTGCCCTCGGCGTAGCCAAAAAATCCAGATTTGACCCCAAAAAGTGTTGATATTTGGGAAGTATTGATATAGGGACGGCTTTCCTATGTGGCTCCATGAGCCACACAAGCATAACAACAGACAACACCGTATGGGACCTAACCGTGACCACCCAGATGGTAAGAGAGAACGAGATAGAGGACTTGACGAACTGGGAGAGAATCACCAACTCAGAGTCTTCTTCCATCCCTCTTCCCGCTGACCGTTCCCCACTACGAACCCTAAGAGTCACTGAGGACTGCCCACGACATGAGAAGATGAATGCAGATTTCAACAACGGGAACTGCACCTCCTTCTTCTCTACCGATGAGAGGCAGGCCCAGAAGACTGGATACCGCCATTCCCACAAATACGCATCCACTGTGGAAGAGATTATCGGAGTCCTGAGATATGTAGTTGCAGATGGCAGGTTCGGAGTTAGGCTAACCATCCGCGACCGAGTTTCGACCCCCGGAACAATTGCGTCCATGGGCCTACCGAAGTCAGTTGGAAAGTGGCAAACCCAACAGGTCGGTGTCGCCAACGGCAAGAGAGACGAGTGGGGAGAGTGCTACGACTTCCACCGTGTCGAGTGCCTCCGCGTCGAATACAAGGTCAACGGCTCCACAGGAGAGAGGAACGAGACCGGGGAGAAGAGAGTGAACAGAGTCCTAAAGGCACTGGACCTCTGAAATCTCCCCGGCGGAGTCCAAAAATCCAATTTTGGGGTCAAAAACCATTGATATTTGGAATATATTGATATAGGGAGGGCTTCCCCATGCGGCTCATGAGCCGCACAACACGACACAGCAAGAAGACACTGGAGACCATCACCATACTGAACACCACACCAGAGGACTGGGGATTCGCAGGATTCACCGTCAGGACCGAGACAAGGGACATGATGCTACCATGCAAGTGTTCAGACTGCAACGGAAACGGATACACCTACGACTACTACTGCAAGACCGAGGATTACAACACAGTAGCCGCCAGAGACCTACGAACCTACACAATCGACGAGATGTGGGAAGAGGCTGGTCTACCATCCACCAAGGAAATGGGATACACATCCTACACCAGAGACGAGAATGGCGAGTATCAGGGCGACACCCGCTGGAACGTCCTAAAGAACAGGAACAGAAGCCTTGCCAGAGACAACGGATTCCACAACCTCGGCCAATACCCCTGCAAGACCTGTGCAAACGGCAAGATGATGAGGAACAGGAGAACCGGAGTGTACGCACCAAACTCGACTGGATACGTCCGCAAGATGGTCTACGATGTGAAGTGCAACATCCACTACGCCGCATGGCCTCAAGGAACCGAGTTCAACTCCCGCTACCACGGAAAGGACTGCGAGGCTTGTGCCAAGAACAACCTAAAATCCGCAACCTACCCAGTCCTCGCTCAGAGGGCAGACGGAACCCACACCGGTATGTGGGTCGGAAACACCTGCGTCCACAAGTTCGGACTCAAGAAGTTCAAGACCGTCGACGAGCAGGCAAAGTCATGGGCAGACAAGGGAAGCAGAGGGGAACTCGTCCTCGACCTCTACGTCAGAGGATACGAGACAACCTCCGCCGTTCACTCGGAAGAAGAGTGAACGGTGGGGCAACCCTGATGACCCAGCCGTCGCAATGACCGAGCGTGAGCGACCATATCCAGACCCGACTGACACAGGCTCAGGCGAGGGAGATAGCCCTCTATCCAGACAGATGGGCGCAGTATTTCCGCACCATCGACGGGAAGCCATTCAGCCTCGCTGAGAGGCCCTATCTGATTGACATCTATCGACACATCGACCCCCGGCAAAAGAATCGGAAAACCAAGATGATTGTCCTCAAGTGCAGTCGGAAGGTCGAGAAGACCGAGACCATCTGCAATCTCCTGCTGTATGGGCTTCTGAACATCCCATACTTCAACGCCGTCTACACGGCCCCCAGACAGCCCCAAGTGACCAGATTCGTGGACGAGAGGCTCAATGGTGCGTTGATGTCCAGCATCAACGGAGGATGCCTCAGAAAAGCCAGAATCAAGAACTCCATCAGCCACCAGACATTCGATGTCGGGGCTGACTCCCTGAACCACTTCTATGCCTACTCCAACTGGGGCGATGCCCATGGTCTTCTGGGGATTGAATCCGACATGGTTTGCATCGACGAATATCAGGACTCTGGAGCAGACGTCCTACCGATGCTGACTGAGATGATGGCCCTGTCCGAATACAAGTGGGCAGTCATCAGTGGGACGGCCCGAGAACAAGGGTCCGACTTCTGGAAACTCTGGGAGAAATCCACGATGGGAGAGTGGGATGGAGACAAGTGGGTCCATGGCAACTCTGACGACGGCATCATCGGATACCACATCGGCCAGAAGATGCACCCGGAAATCACAGACGAGGACATCTCCCAGAAGAAGGCGACTTACACACCTCGCCGATTTGCGAATGAGGTTCTGGGTGAGTTCTTCGCTGGAGCAACCAAACCGCTGACTTTCGATGAGGCCATGGTCGCTACCGACCCCGGTAGGAAACGCGAAACAAAAATCCAGATTCCAAACGAGACTGTGATGGGAGTCGATTGGGGAAATCAGACGACGGTCATCATCATGCGGAAAAATGGAGAAATCGTCAATGCTCTGAAACTCGATAGTCGGGCTGACCACGATGAAGATGAGGTCGAGAAACTCAAGGACTTGATTCTGAGATACAACTCGACCTCCGTGGTCTGTGATATTGGGTTCGGAGCCAGACAAGTCAAGGAGTTGCAGAGGGAGTTCGGTGAGAGGGTGAAGTCGTGCTACTACTCATCTCGACCCATGACTCCGTTCGACTACAAGAAGCGGGACAACAATCGCAATCTGATTTTCATGTGCATCGTGGACCGGACAACCTACATCGAGGAAACTCTGGAGGCCATCAAGAAGGGAGAAGTCACCCTACCCTATGGCACAACCGACTTGGAGTGGGTTCTCCATGAGTGGTGCGCCCTGAACTCATCCGCTGAGACAGACCAGCAGAGCCAGAGGCCAATCAGAAGCCAGCAGTTGACCAAGTTCGGCAGAGATGGTGATGACCACGCCTTCCACGCTCTAATCTATGCCAGATTGGCTCAGAAATTCCTCGATGATACTGGATTACCGACCATCAAAGTGTTCGGTGGATGAGATTTTACCAATTCCGGGCCTCTGGAGGGGCCATAGAGCGCGTCAAACGCTCTGGAGGTCTCTGGGTAGCACCGAACCCTTCCATGCCGTTAAACGCGATTTCTGACTACTTTTTTCATCTGACCATGAAAATCGTCATTTTTGGCTAATTTTGGGGGGTTGTGAAAATTCACAGGTTTTCCGATAATTTGTCAAACTTCGGCTACCGGCGTCGGTTGATACCAATCTGGTGCTGGAACGCCTCGATTCCAGCGGTGGTAAGTTTTGGAAGAGAACCAATCTCGGTATGCCTGAACTGGGTCGTCATTTCGATACTCGTCGTCCATTGCCTGAACGAATGGAGTCATCTCCCCGAGAATGGGGAAGGCGTTCGATAGGATTGCCCAATCCATGAGCATCTGAATCTTGGGTTCGCAGGCATGGGCCTTTCCGAATCTCAACTGGAATTGTTGGCAGAGTGCCAATCCATAATTGCAGGCCCAGAGAAAGTTCTCCCAGCACTCTTGGACCCAGATAGAACATGGGTGGTGCTTGTAGCCCCCACGGAGCGGTTTCCCAGCCGCCGATAGCGGCAGAGACGCCGTGGGTATGCCTCGGGCTATGCAGGCACAGGTAATCATCTGCATTGCCTCCACGGCCATCTTGTTGACCAGAATGTCACAGTGCATTTCAGCCGCCTTCCAAGGGTTGAGACTGAGGACGAAGATATTCACTTCTTCCGCCTCCGCTTCTTCCCAGCCTGAGCCTTGTCGATGATTCCCTGTCGGCACTCTGGGCAGGTCACGACTGAGATTCCAGATTTGCGAACTTGATTTGCGAACTTCTTGTCACACAATTTGCAGGTCACTCGTCTTGGTATCCTCACTCTTCTTCACCTCCGTCTACCGATGTCGGTTTCCCACCGTCATTATGCCTCCGGTTCTTTGCGACCTCGGCATCGAGTAGTTCCAACCAGAGTGGTCGCCTCATCATACTCCCCTCATGTAATCGACGTAGGCTTCCACCCTCTTCTTGGTATCTCTAATCGTGCGTCCAACGATGACCCATTCCCAAGAGGGGACATGGAATATTCTTGAGAGGGAATCTGGGAAGCATCCGTAAATAGTGGCACCATACTTCGACTCCTTTCTCCATAGTAGTATCTCATCGCCGTTGTTCAGAGTGAGAACGTGGTGTAGGGAGTCGAAGCCGTTGTCGGCCTTTCTCCGGGTCCAGTTCATGATTCCAGCCTCCTGAAAACTGCATACAGCCTCTCGCCAGTGAATCCATGCCATCCGCATGGGAGAGTCCTGTGAGAGACACCCGTTCTCTTTCTCATAGATGCACTCGCTTTCTTGGCGAGTTCCAATGTCTTGGGCTGACTGACTCTTTGGTATTTCACCCCATCAATGACACTTCGGGTTCTGGGCATTATCCGACCACCCCCATGACCACGCCGACGACCCATGCCAGAGTGCTGAGAATCTCAACAACCCTACCGGCACCGGTCGCGGCTACATTCGTTCTTGTGGCTACCAATTTTGCTATCTCGTTTGCTTTCATCTTTCTCACCT
>JAPOKZ010000112.1:0-2094 GCA_029977385.1 Methanobacteriota archaeon | reverse complement strand
TTGTGGGAGCTCCGTCTGGAGATCAGCCCCATCTGCGGCTTAAGGGTTTTCCCGTTGTTGGATTTCTTGGAGGGAGGTTTGAGTTAGCTTGCGGGCCCGGTTGATAACCTCTGAGAGTCTCTCAGACTCTGTTGCCTCCTGCTCTCCTTCTGTCAGCCACTCGTCATTTAATTCAGGGTTCACGTCAGGGTCAGGGTGCACCCATAGACGCTGCCCGGGAGAGGTGATCAGGCTTTCCCAAATAGCTTGAGCTTGTTGCTGCCCACTGCTGTGAACTGACGAAAAATGGTCGTCAAAGACGACATGATACTGAGGGCTGATAGATCTAGTTTTCAAATTTAATACCAGAGCCACTAAGGTTGAGTGCCTTGGGCTAAACCCCATGTAGGCCGCCCTACGACTTCGTGGGGCCCACTTAGGGATTTTCACTCCTGGTTTTTGGAGCTTTGGTTCCAGTACATAGGTGGGGCAACCCCACACATGACAGCGCCCCAGGACCTCGCTTGCAGGCTTGGACCTGGTTTTGGACCAGAGGTCATGCGGGGAAAGACCAGTGTCCCTCCTAGGCGTGTGATTATAAATCCAGGCTGCGTGGTCCATGGCCATAGGCCATAGTTCCGCGCCAATGGTTTCTCCGGGGCTTCTCATGGCGGCATGAATGAGGAGAGTCCTAGCCATATAAGTTATAGTCTTAATGGCTCGCTCTGCAACTGCATTCTGATGTGCCGCCCCCACACCGCTAAACCTAATATCTTGCTTGGTTTGAGCTAGGTGTGCCATGTATTCCCTTGAGGAAAACGTACCATTATCTGTATGGTATGCTTGGATGGTAACCGCAGATTCTCTAGCCTCTACATCAAAACTAAGTTTAGCCTTAATGGAGTCAGCCGCGGACAGGGAGACCTGATGTCTCAACCCTATGAACCCACTCGCATGATCTACAAATATGGAACCCCCATGATACATCTCATCAGGGTCATTGCATCCTCTAGAATTATAAAGCCTTCCGGGGACCGAAGAGACATAGTGGTCCACACTGACTCTCTGTCCTGGGAAGAGGTCCCGACGTTTGATGTCAGACTCCTTCTCAGGTCTAGGGATGCTACGTTTTACCTGGGTAGGGCGCCTTTGCTGCTTAGCAAATTGACAGCTTGGGCAAACCAACTTTTCACTATCACAGTTGGCTATGGCGGAGCACGCGTTGGTGGGTAACATCTTGTTCTTAGCTAACCACTTTACATGTTGGAACCCTACATGTCCCAGCTTATTGTGCCATGTCAGCAGTTCCTTCTGCCCTGGCGTCAGATTCTTGTTAGCTTCTGCCGCTAGGTCTAGTGAACCCTGTAGTGCTTCCTTCACCTTTTCCTGCATAGTCTTTGTCTTGACTAACAGATATGGGAGGTTGTTTCTAGGGTGCAGATGGATCTGCTTGGTGGCTATTGGCCGGGAATATTTCCAATTTTCAGTTTTAGGCATTACTGCCAATTCTGCATAGGCCTTTGCTTTCTCATAGGCCGTATACACAGAGAACTTGACTGGATGACCGTCTACAGTCCTCAATTGTTGAGGGGATACTAACCTCATCTTTATATCAGGTACATAATAGGCCTTTGTTCGAAGCGCTATCTTAGTCCCGTCATCCGCGACGATGTTGTACTCTATTACCCCTTCTCCCTTTATTGTTAAACCATTAGCAATTCCCTTCAGCTGTCCCTGCTGTCGGGATTCATCAAGGGACACAAAGTCCTCCTTGAAGGGCGTCACGGCGGTAGTGCATCCTGTGTCAAACATTATTAACACAGAAGCTGTGCCATATGTGGTGGCTTCTACCGCTGAAGTGATGTTGGCCAGAAAGTTAGGGCAAGCCCAGGCTAGTTCATCTGGTTCCGACTCCGCACAGGGCTGACAGAAATGATTTCCGTAGCCTTGAAACTGCATGAAGTCTTCATCAGAGAGCCAAGAGGGGTGTATGTGGATACTCCCTCTGTTGTCCCTTTCAGGTGGAACTGAGATGTCGTCTGCCTCTGCCAATTCATCAATCCAATCCATACCCAGGGCATGGAGCGCCTTTACATTGGTTATAAACCTCATTAT
>JAPOKZ010000185.1:0-1035 GCA_029977385.1 Methanobacteriota archaeon | reverse complement strand
GGGCAGTGAAGTGCCTATCGGAGGGCGTCGGAGACGTTGCCTTTGCCAAGGACAGCACCATAGCATCGTACTGCGATAATGAGGACTCAGCAGAAAACGAGGCCTGGTGCCTGGACATGGACCAGTACGTCGCACTACCTGAGTTTGGAAAGTCTCCCAGTCACCCTGTGATGTACAACCCAGAGGTAATGTCTGAATCCAAGTCCAATGCTGTAAGAGATGCTCTAATTGGAATGTCAGATGACACGGCTGCTACGGACATATTGGATGGAGTACTCAACACTCCTGGATTTGTCTCAGTAACTACCGAAGGACACATGGGAAGCTATTCTGCATCTATACAGAATATTCCTGGAATTGCAGCTTACTACAATGACAAATACACCATCAACTCATCTGTTTCAGTTACAATGGACAAAATAGTTCTGGCCTATGAGGTTAAGTCGGATTACGACAATATCGACGAGAACCCACAACTTCTGGCGGACTACTTGTCGAGCAAACTAGGCGTAGAAGTTGAACTATACAACGTCGAGTCCGAGGGTGCCATTATTGAGGCTCTGAGGTTTGGAAATGCTGATATCGGGTTCATGGATGGAGGAGCCGCTTGGGTAGGTTGGAAGGAATATGGACTAGCCTCAATGGCTGCTGATCTGAAAAGTGATAGCAGGACTCACTATAATGCTCATGCTTGGGTACTGGCGGATAGTGACATCGCTGCTGCTCACCTAGATGATGACCCATCTACTGATCCATTCGCACTTTTGGAAGGGAAGACCTCCTGTCACACGGGTTGGCTGAAGTCTGCAGGAATGCTTCTCCCTATGGGTTATCTAATTGGTAACGGTTATGCAGATGTGGTTGGAGATGAAGACGACGTCTCTTCACTCAGGGACACCATCTACGGCTTCTTCAATGAGAATGCCTCGATACCTGACTCGGGTACGCCTTACTATGGATACTCTGGGGCAGTGAAGTGCCTATCGGAGGGCGTCGGAGACGTTGCCTTTGCCAAGGACAGCACCATAGCATCGT
>JAPOKZ010000002.1:0-88678 GCA_029977385.1 Methanobacteriota archaeon | reverse complement strand
TCTGGTCGACATACTGACCTACCACGTTTACTCTGGTTCAGTCGAGTCCTCGGCAGTGACAGATGGACTGACAGTCACCATGCTGAACGGCGATGACGCCACGTTCACAGTTGCTAACGGGACTGTCAGCATCGGCGACGCCACAGTGACCCTAGCCGACGTTCCTGCTAGTAATGGTGTGATCCACGTGATCGACAAGGTCCTGATGCCCCCTGCTGATTTGCCTACGATTCCCGAGGGTTGCGACTATGTCATCGGCATAGACGACACAGGTTTGGCGTACGACAACACCGAACTCGCGATAGAGGTCGGCGAGACTGTTTGCTGGATCTGGGAGGACGAGTCAATGGCTCACAACGTAGCTGAAATCTCAGAAGAGGGAGACACGATGAGGATGATCGGTGGAGACTACAGTGGAGAGTCCGTGTCGACAATCGATTACAGACTTACCTTCACTGAGGACGAGACGTTCCACTACATCTGCGAGCCACATGCGACGATGGGCATGGCCGGCAAGGTAACGGTTGGGACAGGAGTACGAGAGGTAACGACCCCTGAGCCAGTCTACGAAGAGGAGAACAACACCCCAGGATTCACAGTTTTGCTCTTGGGGGTAGCTGCGATATCTGCAGTGGTGCTCTCTGGAAGGAGATGGTAAGGGCTTGAATCTACCATTGAAGAAGGTGAAGACCAGCTCCCGCCTAGACTGGTGGTCCCTAATCTGAAACGGAGTGCTTACGGAAGTGATCCCAAACGGGTGATCCGTGGGCCTCCAAAATTTTTCGAGCATTGGAGAGAAAATCGATTTACTTCTTGGAAGACTGTAAAATTCTGTCACAGAGACTTCTCAAAGTACTACTGATTCGAAACGCCATGGCAGATGCGGACGAACATAGTGAGCACATGTACTACAGAATGATGGGGAACACCGGGATCCAGGTTTCGGTTCTTTCGTATGGATTCTGGGCGACATATGGAATAAAAGACAGATTGTCGGGTGATGAGGGAGTCAAGACGGCCAAGGAACTGATGAGAATCGTCCGAAGTGCAGGAGTTAACTGCTTTGATCATGCTGAGGCATATGGCAACCCCAATGGCGAAGCAGAGAGGATCTTCGGGATTGCCCTGAAAGAGCTTCAAGAGGAAGATCCACACTTGTGGCGTCGCTCTGACTTAGTCATAACAACGAAGATTTTCTGGGGCGGTTCCGGGGTTAACGAGTCCGGACTTTCCCTCAAGCATTGTCGAGAAGGGTTAGATGATTGTCTCTCCCGCCTACAACTAGACTACGTGGATTTGCTCTTCTGCCACAGGCCTGACCCCCATACTCCAACCTCTACGGTTGTGAGATCTATGACCCAGATGATTCGTTCAGGCAGGGCTACGGCATGGGGGACCAGCGAATGGTCCGCACAGCAAATAACCGAGGCCTTCTGGATTGCAAAGAGCGAGGGGCTTGAACCTCCACAATTCGAGCAGCCTCAGTATAACATGCTGCACAGAGATAGATTCGAAAGCGAGTACTTCCCAGTTTTCAATCCACCATACAACATAGGGACTACCATCTGGAGCCCGCTTAGATCCGGTTTTCTCACGGGGAAGTACCTGAAGGGCATCCCCGATGACTCTAGAGCGACTCAAGAGGGTTACGATTGGCTCATTGATGATTTAGCAGAGAGGAAGGAAAGAGGAGAGTTCGAATTGGTCTCCAAACTGGTCGAATATGCGGAGGGGATTGATTGCACTCCTGCTCAGTTGGCACTTGGGTGGTGCCTCAAGAATCCTAACGTTTCAACGATCCTGATGGGTGCAACTACAGTTAGCCAGATCGAGGAAAATATGGGCTGCATAGATGTAGCAAAGCGACTCACCGACCAAAACATGGCAGATTTGGAAGAGATTCTCGGAAACAAGCCTGAATCGTGGATGGGACCGGGCGGTGCAGGTACTAGGAATCTGAAGACACTATGAAGTGGGCTCAGAAAGGCTAGATTGATTGTTATCGATTGAATACTGAACCAGAACCTCCAGAGCGACTATCTGGAGAGTCTCCTCGTGAGTTGAGGCAAGGACGACGGGACAGGCGACTCCCTCGTCTGCAGCATCCTGCCAAGTCTGCGCGCAAACGCACCACCTATCTCCTGGTTCTAACCCTGGGAAACCATGCTGAGGGGCTGGTGTGATCAAATCATTTCCACGGGACCTTGCGAATTCTAGGAATTCCACAGTCACGACACAGCAAACAGTATGCAGGCCGCGATCGTTCCGGTCAGTGTTGCAGCAACCGTCGCGGAACCACCCTGTTAGGGGATTGGTGGAGCAAGTTTCCAAATCGCCCCCCAGTACGTTGAATGATGGCAACATAGCATAGCCTCGGTGATTCTGTAAATTAACCCATTTATTTGGCCTGGCGAGTTTGCAAGGACTCGCCAAGACTCCGCATTATGGTTGTGGCCGATTCCACGCTGTGTATCGTTTCTACGCTCTTTCCGGCGGACCAAATTTCTGACGATTGGGCGGCCTTGGCCATCCTACTCCATCTTCTGAAGGAGATTGCGTTCAAGAGCCACCTAGTCCTGTGCTTGAACCTTCCAGATAGGAGCCTCCTGATCAGCCAGTTGTTTTCTCTTCTATATCCTGGAGTCTTGATTACTGATACAGGGATTCCGGTCAGTTTAGTGGTCCAATCGATATCCTCCTCTCCTGAACGAACTATCGCTTCCTTGTATCCGTCTGGCATTGAGCACTCGCTGCTAGCAATGAATCTCGTCCCCATCTGGACCCCATCGTAGCCAATCCCCATAGCATCCTGGAACTCGACCTCACTCCCAACGCCTCCCGCGCACACCAAGGGAAGACCTAGGTCACTCATGACTTGGTACATCTTCTCCATACTGTCTTTTCCTAGATGGCCACCTGCTCTGTTGTTCACACAGATGAGCCCATCTACCCCGCAGTCAACTCCCTTCTCTGCGTGAAACCTCGTTGTAACGTCATGATAGACGAAACCCCCTCTTGCATGGACCATCTCGCACACCCAGTCTGGCTTACCAAGAGATGTCACGAAGAATCTGATGCCTTCATCCAGAGCGATTTCTATCCATTCCGACATCCTACGGAGATACTTCTCGTTACCCTTCTCAATGAGTGCATTGAATCCTATCGGTTTGTCGGTTAGGGACCTTATGTGACGAATTCCATCAATCAGTCCCTGATTCAGATCTGGTTTGTCGAATCCGTGAACTGCCGTGAGGGATACTGGCTGGATTATCGACATCCCCCCGCCATTTGCAGCTGCTGCTACGAGTTCTGGGTTTGAGCAAGGGTACATCGCTCCGCATATTATCGGAAACTCGACGCCTGTATGCTCTGTAAGTCTGTTTCTCCCCACTGAAATCGGTTTACCCGAGCATGGACAGAGAAATAACAGTTGATGGGTGAGCGAGTCCTGAAATTGCTCAAATAGTGCTATTCTCCGGAGGGAGTATGGTTGACTTCCAACTCACAGAAGAACAGATGATGATCAGGGACATGGCAAGAGAGTTCAGCGAGGAAGAGGTGCTCCCCAACGCCGAGGAATGGGACCGAGAAGGCACTTACCCAAGGGAGGCCATTACCAAGGCCCACGAGTTGGGGCTTCTGAACGTCACAATCCCTGAGAAGTACGGAGGGGCTGGGATGTCGACTGTGGACGAGATGGTGATATGTGAGGAGCTCTCAAGGGGCGACCCCGGATTCGGGACTGCTTCTTACCACACTATGCTTGCCTCTTTCCCTATCTTGACTGGAGGTACAGAGGAGCAGAAGACGGAGTACCTTGGAAGAGTTACTGAGGGCAAGCTGGCTGCATACTGTGTGACAGAGCCAGATGCTGGATCTGATGTCCAGGCACTGAAGACCGAGGCAATCAGAGATGGGGAAGAATACGTGATCAATGGAAGTAAGGCCTGGATATCTGGGGCGGGATATGCAGACTGGTTCTTCGTTCTGGCCTACACCGACAAGTCTGCGGGCTATGGTGGACTCAGCGGTTTCATCGTAGATGCCGACACTCCCGGAGTCGAACTTGGAAAGAAGGAGGTCAACATGGGCCAGAGGTGCTCAGACACGAGAGGAGTCAATTTCACCGATGTCAGAGTTCCTGCATCGAATCTAATTGGAGGGGTAGAGAATGGGGGATGGATGAACGCGATGAAGGCTTTCGATCACTCCAGACCTGCGGTGGCCGCTGCTGCAGTAGGAAACGCCAGAGGCGCCATGGAGGAGGCTTGGGCTTACGCCAAGGAGAGGAAGACCTTCGGAAAGCCAATCATAATGCATCAGTCGATATCCTTCATTCTCGCAGATATGGCTACGAAGATCGAGGCTGCTAGGCTTCTAACCCTGAGTGCTGCCAGCGCCCTTGACTCAGGGGAGAGGGCCACCCTGAAGTCGGCACATGCGAAGAGGTTCGCAGCCGATATGTGCATGGAAGTAACGACCGATGCAGTCCAAGTTCTGGGAGGTTACGGTTATTCAGAGGAGTATCCGGTAGCCAGAAGGATGAGAGGGTCTAAGATCTACCAGATATTTGAGGGGACCAGCCAGATTCAAAGGATGATCATCAGCAGAGAGCTCGAGAGGGAGCTCTAGTTACTAGAGTTACTCTGGCGTAGTGCCTCTGCGGCTACGACAGCCATGGGCGCCTGGAGGTTGTAGGAGGGGACGAATCCCGACATAGGGACACGTATCACGGAATCGGAGTAATCGAGGATAGACTTGGAGATGCCATCACGCTCCCCGCCAACGACTAGAATTACGTCACCGGAAAGATCCTCTTCCCATGGTTCCATATCCCCGGAGTCCTCGAGAGAGATTATTCGGAATCCGGCCTCTCTAGCCCTCTCCACGAATTCGAAACCATCAATCCAGTGGACGGGCATGAACCTATCAGCCTTCATTGAAGCTCTCCTTGATGCCTTCTTCTCAGAGTGAGATAGTTTACCGTCTACGAAAACCGCCTTTGCACCGCTTACCTCTGCGGTCCTGATCGTGAAGCCTATGTTAACGGGGTACTTAGCGCCATCAAGAAGCCAACAAAGTCCTCCCGATGCAAGGATTTCGTCCGGCATTGCATCTGGGTCCCTTCCAACTAATGCGAGAATTGGCGAGGGTTCTTCCCCCTCGTTGACCCTGGACATCCTCCACATGTCATTCTTCGAAGTCTTCCGTATCTTGATTCCCCTCTCTTGTGCCATGTCCACGAGTCTGGCCACTTCATCATCCTTGGATTCACGTAATACGAGTATCAGAGTGACTTCCTCGGATTCGAGAGCTGAATGAACCTCTTCTATGCCACATCTCTGCATAGTTACCGTTTGGGCACTAGATTAATCTGTTTTCGGTAATGCCATGATTCTAAAATTAGTAGGGACTTCACCGAATTTGTTGGGTTTGTCCTCTCCCTGATACGCGAGGAAGGCCACCAGGACAAATATGAACAGGGAATTCATGTACGGGATGAAAACTCCAAGAGAGATCCACCCGGGGTAACCGAGATCCTGAAGTCTCCTGAAAGTGACAGCGAGACTAGGGACTAATAGAGGGCCAAAGAAGAGCACAGATGCCAAGAAATCGTATCCATCTGAAAGTACTTCTCCGAAAACGGTCCCGAAGAAAGCGAGGTTTGCAAAGAAGAATAGTTGGAACCACCAGAACTCTGATCTTGTGGCTCTGCCGCTGAAGTCTTTGAAGTTCATTAATGAATTGAGTACAGCGTCTTGGAATGACATAGGGCTTTCTGGTCTTGGGACCTGAAACAATTTGAATGGCAACTCTGAGTTGTAGAGAGTCCCCAATGCATTGGCTAGAGTTACGGGCTCCGGAGGCTCGTCTTTCTCTTCTGGCTCATCTATCTTCCACCATTCATCGCCAGATGGTGGAACCATATCATTTCCACAGAGTTATGGGTATTCGATTTATCGATTGAAAATATGCATCAGCGTGCCCCTTAGTTGCACAGTCAATTGTTTCATTTTTTCTATCCGAGACTTGGCTGTTAGAAAAAGGTAGATTTTGTATATATCTGTACCCAAAAACAATCCAATAGTATATATCGGCCTATTTGAGCGGGAGAGCATGGATAATATCCTAGCAAACAAAAACGGAAAAGCAAGAGGGCTTGCTATCGGTACATCGATAGCAGTCGGAGTCGTTATGCTGCCAACAGTGGCTGCTGAGACTCAGATCCTCGCTGAAGACGATTGGGTGGGAATCAGCTTCTGGATAGCAACAGCAATGATGCTAGCCTCAACTGTATTCTTCCTGGTCGAGAGACAGAACGTGGATGACAAGTGGAAGACCTCCATGACCGTGGCCGCTCTGGTCACTGGTGTGGCATGGTACCACTACACATACATGCGTGAAGTCGCAGTGATGGATGGTGGCGGATCGCCGCTAGTCTACAGGTACATTGACTGGTTGATCACCGTGCCACTTCAGGTAGTCGAGTTCTACCTGATTATGGCAGCTATCGGAGCAGCTACCTTCGCCATGTTCAGGAACCTGATGGCAGCATCAATCGTGATGCTTGTAGCTGGTTTCTTCGGCGAGTCGGGAGCCTGGGATCTCTTCGGAGACTCGAGCACTGAGATCTGGTGGGTCATCGGCATGGCAGGATGGGGTTACATCCTCTATGCAATCTGGGCTGGAGATGTCAAGGAGGCATCAGAGTCCGGGAGCGATGGCGTGCAGTTCGCCTTCACCTCGATGAGGTGGATCGTGACCGTCGGGTGGGCAATCTACCCGATTGGATACATGATGGGCAATGACATGCTAAACGGCTTCGATGCAGATGACATGAACATCATCTACAACATAGCTGACTTGGTTAACAAGACCGCATTCGGTATGATGGTCTGGTACGCAGCCAAGATGGACTCCTGAACCGAAGAACGTTAGGAGGACGGAACTACGTAATCCGGGTGGCTGGCACCTAGCCAGCCATCCGGAGCAAACTATTTTTCTTCAACAGCCAAGAATTCGGCTCAATTGCTCTCCATTAGTACTTTCAGAGAAAGCAAGAGGTTGCTATTTGTGACAATCGATAAACATCCATTGATAAGCAGTCCAACACCGCTTATACAACTATGACTATCCAGATAAGGACCCCGGAAGAACCAACAGAGATTGACGCCGACGCATTCCTACCTACCGAGTTTGGGAACTTCAGGATCCGAGTAACGGTGGACGAAGAAGGGCACGAGCATTGCCTGGTTTATGCAGGGGACCTTCAGAATGAAGAAGCCCCTCTTATCAGAATCCACTCCGAGTGTCTGACTGGTGATGCTTTCAGTTCAATGAAGTGCGACTGTGGACCTCAGCTCCAAGCATCCCTCAAGCAAATTCAGGAAGAAGGATGCGGAGCGGTTGTCTACCTCCGGCAAGAGGGGAGGGGGATAGGTCTGCATTCCAAGATTCAGGCATACGCTCTTCAGGATCAAGGCTATGATACGCTAGACGCTAATCTCGCACTGGGACTTCCAGCGGATGCTAGAACATATGGCATAGCAGCTAGAATGCTAAAAGACGCAGGAGTCAATAAAGTCAGGATGATGACCAACAATCCACTGAAGGTGAGGGGGCTCGAGGAGAACGGCATCAAGGTCGAGTTTAGACTCCCCCATATGAGTGGAGTTTCCGTCCAGAACATCGATTACTTGAGGACGAAAAACGAACGAATGGGGCACATGCTCGATTTGGAGTAGGCCAATCTTTTCAGCTAATCCTCAATATGTTGGAGGATCTCGTTCCTCCTCAAAAATGGCAGAGTGGAAGTTGGATTATCGTAGATAGCCAGAATAGCAGGGCCAATGGGGACTAAGCCATTTTCCGAGATCATCCTGCTCAATTTCTTCTTCATCCTACTTGCCCTCCTAGGCCCAGAAAGACCAGAGAATGGGAGTGCGGCAATTCTGCGTCCAGAGTAGCTTACTAGACGGACTCCATGGTCATCCGGCCTAGGAAGATCGTCCAATGAGTACTCTGAGGGCATTGTGAACGACATCACAGTCCCTTCGTCATCGTTCCAGATATGTACTGGGGCAGTCATAGCAATCATTTGCTTACTATCGTTCCTTCCGAATATGTATCCTGCAATCCTTCGAAATCCTCCGGTTGATTCTTTCCAATTCTTGCCTTCTGTCCTCACCCTCGCCTGAACAGAGTCTGCGTATCTCCTAACTTCAAATCCAGAGAAGTTCGATGAAACCTCGTATTTTGGTTCCTCGTACCTCTCGGCCACGTATCTTCGAAGAGGAGTGAGGCTTAATCTCATTTGATGGAGATTGTACAGTCAAGATAATGCCATAATGCTCCTTCGCACCTTCGTGAATTCTGCATGGGTGATAGTCGGCGGATACGCCTTGGCGATGGTGATTTTCGCGATTTGGGCCCGTCGGGACATGGGGAAAGGGGATGAGTCGTACTATCTTGCTGGGAGGAGCCTGACGGGACCCGTTCTCCTTGTGACTATGGCAGCCACTAACTTCAGTGCTTTCACGGTGTACGGATCAAGCGGGGCATCTTACAGAATCGGGCTGTCTTTCCTTCCAATAATGGCATTCGGAACCGGATTCATGGCCGTTTCTATGTTCATTCTTGGAAGGAAGATTCGCTCCAGATCAGTACAGCACGGAGCAATGACGGCTCCAGAGATGGTGATGGGGCAGACTGGTTCAAAATCAGCTCAACTAACCATGGCCACTGTACTTGTTTTAGCCACTATTCCTTACCTTGCACTTCAACCTCGTGCGGCTGGCATTGTCTTCTCCGCACTATTCGGTGGTCCAGAGTGGATTGGTGCCGTCCTCGTTACTCTTCTTGTTGTGGCGTATACGCTTACTGGTGGACTAAAGGCAGTGGTGAGGACTGATATCGTCCAAGGCGTAATTGCACTGAGCTTATTGTGGGTAGGTCTAGCTATGGTAATCAGCGATTCAGGAGGAATTAGTGCTGCGATGGAAGCAATTTCTTCGTCGGAAAATACCGAGGGACTACTAGGTAGGGAGGGTAACTACACTCTTCTAATTTGGACGAGTACGATGATTCTATGGCTCTTCGCTGATCCTATGTTTCCTCAACTGTATCAGAGACTCTGCGCCGCAGAGAGCGATGCCGCAATAGGAAGGATGGCCACACTATACCCGGCAGTGGCATGGTTGGCTTTCGTACCCCCGATTTTGATTGGGACAATTGGCCATCTGAGTTACCCGGACTTGGATACAGCAGGTTCGGACAATATTCTGCCTACCATGATAATGGACGTGGGCGGTGAATGGCTGGGAGGTTTGGTATTGGTTGCGGGACTTGCTGCCCTAATGTCCACAATGGATTCACAGCTTCTAGCCACGGGGTCACTTGTGACCAGGGACTTGCTTGGCAAGGATAGTCATGAAGACTGGAGTAGAGAGTTTGTAATCGTCTCACTATCCGTTCTTGGGCTTATACTATCTGTCTGGTCTAATCTATCCATCCTTAACCTCGGACTTCTAGCCTTCTCCATGTATGCCGTAATGTTCCCCTCAGTTCTCGCTTCTGCTCACTTCGATGAGATTGATGGGAGGGCAGTTGTTACCTCTATTCTTGCAGGAGAGGCCGTCGTGATTCTAGCCGTTTTCTCTCCCGAGTCCTTCGATGGATGGTGGGTGGAACCGGTCAAAGGAGCGGTTCCCACTGCCGTAATTCCATCTTTATTCGCAGCGACGGTTGGACTTGTTGCGACTCAGCAGTACTTCAAGATCGGAGAGGATTTTTCCTGGCGATTTGAGATAAAAGGCTCGGACATAGCCCCCTTGGCTGGATTATTAGCGGTTTTTGTATTGGCTCAGGACTTCTGGTGGTGGAGCGAAACTGGGACTTGGTCATTTGGTCTTCCGAAGTGGATTTGGTGGGCTGCTGCTCTTTCGATGGCGCAGACTGCGATAATGGCAAAATGGGTTGAGAAAGTGACGCCCCGTTAGAGTCAAGTCAGGAACCTTCCTGTTAGCCCTATGGGAGTGGGTAGGGCCATGTTGTTCGGGACTCTGGCGTCCGTGCCCGGAGTGTTACTTGCATTGATTGGGTGGGTAATGAGTGGAAGTCCCGAGGAGTGGGATACTACCCTCTGGCTTTCCTGTTACGCACCGTTTTTCGGTTGCATCGCGGTGGGAGTTATGATCGGATGGAGGGATGGCGATAATCCAGATTTGGAGGCTTGATATTGCGTCGATTGGAGAAAGCGACTAGGATAGGGGAAATTCTGGACTCTAAATATCCAGAGACCCCCATCCCATTGGATCACGTTGACGCTTACACCCTTCTTGTTGCAGTAATGCTCTCCGCTCAGTCTACAGACAAGAAGGTGAACGAGATAACTCCGAAATTGTTCGAGATTGCTGGTAGCCCTGAGAAGATGGCTCGCCTGGAAGTCGAGGAGATTCGCCAGATAATTAGAGAAATTGGGCTTGCCCCTACCAAAGCGAAGAACCTCAGTAGAATGGCAGAGCAGATTCTCGAAGAGGGAGGAGTAGTGAAGCCTGACTGGGAATTCCTCGAATCATTGGCAGGAGTTGGGCACAAGACAGCAAGCGTGGTTATGAGTCAGGCATTCGGAGTTCCAGCTTTTCCAGTTGATACCCACATACACAGACTGGCAGCCAGATGGGGGCTTTCTGACGGCAGGAACGTAGTGAAGACGGAGAGGGATTTGAAGGCGGTCTTCCCAGAAGAAACGTGGAACAGAAGACATTTGCAAATCATATATTTCGGAAGAGAGTACTGTCCGGCTTTGAGGCATGACCTTTCATCATGCCCGATTTGCTCTTGGGCGGCCACTAAGAAGAGGATCAGGGAAGAAACGGGTGGTTGATTTGGAAATTTTCGTAGGCAGGATTACTTCTACAGGATTCTCAAGTGGCGACAGGATAGTTATTGGAGACTGGCGAGAGTCTCCAATTGGCAGTTTTACCAACATAATGTGGGCAAGACCGGACGGCACCAGGATCCTTCTATCCCCTTCCGATGAGCACGCAAAATATGTCTCGGAACTGTACAACTTCGAAAGTGTGGAGATAACCGATATTATGGTCGAAAGGACGCGTAGAGGCATATCGATCGAAGGAGGGGGCCTGTCTGTGAGTATCTCTTGGGGGATAGCCCTCCCCATTCCCATCTGGAGACCACTGTGGTTCATCTCAAGCATAGAAGCGTTCTTTGCAAGGCTTATTTTCGGCACAAAGACATATGGCAGAACTAAGAACAACAGAAGAGAGTGGTACTCAATTAGATCGATATCAAAGGTTCTGACTGCCGAAGCTAGTTTCCATGGACAGGAGCTTGGTGGGTCGGAAAGTTTCACCACCAACGCTTGCTTCGGATTCAGCGAGCCTCCATCGATGCCTGCATCTGTATCTTTGAAGAGCTATATCGAGTGATGGTAGCCTTCATGAGTCTGGTTCGACACGGCTTTGCATGGCAACGGTAGAACTAGCAATTGGAGATGAAGCCCCGAACTTCGAGGCTGAAGTAACGGATGGAGGAAAGGTCTCTCTCTCGGAGATACTTTCCACTGGAAAAGGGGTTATTCTGTACTTCTACCCCAGGGATAATACGCCAGGATGCACAATCCAGGCGTGTGACTTCAGGGATAACTTCGGGAGATTTGAAGACAGCTCATGGAAGGTAATTGGGGTTTCTACGGATAGCGCGAAGTCACATCAGAAGTTCATTGACAAGCATGATCTTCCATTCGATTTGATTGTAGATGAGGATGCCGCCCTACACGAATCCTATGGTACTTGGAGGGAGAAGAGCATGTACGGCAAGACATACATGGGCACACTGCGCTCAACCTTCGCAATTGGTGTCGATGGGAAGATAGCGTGGGCTGGTTACGGCGTGAAAACCAAGGGCCATGTTGATTCTCTGATTGAGGAATTGAAGGTCGGATAGGATGGACCTTGAAGAACGTCGTTCGCTGGTGACTTCCTTCCTACGCAGATGCGTGGTATACGCCAATGACTCTATCCAGAGGAAGAAGGATAGAGAAGATTCAGAGGAAGAGATTGAGAAATGGGAAAATTATCGTGACTTTACAGAGCATGCAGTCATGGAAGTATCCAATGGCGAGCTTGACGAATGGCTGGAAGAGGAATAGCAGAGGTATTTAGTTCTCTATAGCCCTTTCAAGCGAAGGGGATCCGAGCATGTGCTTGTGCGTATCAACCCTCATCTTAGCTCCTGGGATCATCAAAAGAGTGTCATCCTCATTCAAAGCAAATACGTGTAGATTCGTCCTGTCTCCAAGTTCCTGAGTCTTCCTAGAGCATACCGATTGCTGGCTTGGCATGTGATTCAGTGAACTGAGATCCACGATTACCATATCTCCCGAGGATAGATTCCCCTCCACTCCCTCTAATTGAATTCTGTGAAGGCCATCGGGCTCCATGTAGATTACTTTCCTGAAGGGGCGGTCGGTTATTCTCTTCGTCCTCTCAGACCATCTCGACTCTCCTAGATCGTGGAATCTATTTCCTGCCTTAGGACCTGGTTCAGTGGCCCTCAGACCACTGCCTTGAGTTGCCTTCGGAGTGTTGTTCGGATTAGGCAGTCCTAGGAGACGGAACAGATTGACCACAGCACGGCCGCAGCCTACTCCTCAAAGAGTGCTTCTATGTCTTCGAGGTCCAAGTTACTGTTTGCTTCGTCAATTATTGGTGCCGATGGGATTTCTGAAGCATCCCCCCCTCCCAATCCTAACTCATCGAGAACTTCGTCAAGACCATCCAGAATTGCTGCATCTTCCAGTGACGAGTCTCCGGATGGTGCGAACATCTCGTTGGGGTCTACGACGGGAGGCTCCGGTTCATCGAATGCCGCGTCGAAATCGATATCTGAGGCTTTCTTTTCCTCTTCCGAGCGACTCTGCCCCGGGTTTCTGATCAAAACCCAAGCACCTATTGAGACTGCGACCAAGATGAAGATTATCGGAGCGATGTTGGAGACCAGCGCTTCAGAGAATGTTTCGGAGGCCTCTGCCACTTCTAGATCCATGGTTACAGAATGGCTAGAACTGTCATCAAAGACGGTCAGTTGTGCCTTTTTGGAGCCCCCGGAGTCATAGGAGAACTCGATCCACCTACCAGTGTAGTCAACGTCATTCGCAGGATCGCCATCGCCATCGGAGTCATGGGTGATATCGATATCCCAGTGGAAATCCAATGAATCCATATCTGCTTGGGAGTCTACGGTCCCATTGGCAGAAAGCACGATTGAGTCCCCTTCGGTGGGATTAGAGACGCTTGCAGAGGCGTAAGCAGCCGGGGGCGTGTTAACAACGGAGAAGGAGAACTCGATTGATGCAGATTCGCCATCATCGTCTGTAACGTGGAAGATGAGGGAGTCGGGGGCAGAAGTCGAGTCTGGCCATGAGTAGGCAAGGAATGGAGATTCCACGTCGCAATCGTTTCCAGGCTGTCCGTCTGAATTCGAATCATCTTCGGGATCAAGATCGAAGCACTGAACAAGTCGCTCTGAGTCGGTTCCTGTTTCTATTACCTGGGGTAAAATAGTAAAATCCTCATCCTCTTCAAGTTCGCCCAAAGTAGTGGTAATAGGTGAAATTTCAGGTGCTACGTTCTCCACTTGTATGGGCACAATCAGGACTTCTGTTGATTCTCCGTCGTCGTCGAATACCTGAAGAGTTGCGAGATGCATTCCCGAAGTGTTGTATGTAATCCCTGAAAGGGTACTCCTCTCACCGAAGCTGGAGAAATTAAGCTCTGGAATATCCTCTGCATACGGCTTCCAGACATGTTTTAGAGATTCTATATCGTTCGAGGAGTCGTCCGCCTGGCCCCAGAATGTGACTTCGTCCCCCTCTAGTACGGTGAATACGCCTCTGCTATCCGGGAAAATTCTAGTCTCACCCAAGTATAGTTCAGCGACAGGATTGGACGGGGCAATATTGGTTACGTGAACTGAGTGTTGGGCCATCGTTATGGCTCCGTCGTCATCTGTTGCCATGACTGAAACGGTTAGGTTGCCCTCTACTATCGGAGTCAAGGTACAAGACTGTCCTACCTGGCCCTCCGAACATCCAGCATTCCACAGAATCTCCACTGGTGCGGAGGGGTTCAGTGTGTCGATATCGCTGCTATTGGTCACGAAGAAAGTGATTTGGTTGGTCACAACGACTTCATCGTTGTCAGTGCCAATGGAAATCTCCGGGGGCCTATTGACTACTGAGATTGTAGACTGGGCTGAGATCGCATCGCTCTCTCCGTCGGTAATTAATACCTCAATAGAGAAAGTTCCATCATCTGGCCAAGACCATTCCAAGATACAGTCTTCATCGGTTTCCTGGAATGTTGAGCCATCTATTTTCTGGATGTGGAACTCGCATTCGATATACCCTCCATCTGAATCGTATGAGGAGGAGGCGTCAAGTGTCACTATCTCATGGGTCTGGACCTCACTGGAGTGTGAAAGGAAGGCCAGGGGTAGACCTCCAATGTATAGGACAAACGAGCCCTGGTTGTTCGTCCTGTTCCCATCCTCGGAGATTTCCTCTTGAGGATCAACCTCGAAGAACAGATACACGTTTCCGAATTGCTGCGACTCGGGGACTGTCCAGTTCACCGATACCCTCGATTCCTGTAGGCTCCCTAGTGGTGGAACTGTACCGAACACTTCTCCCCCATCGGGGGCACTTACCACTATTGTGGAGTTAGGGGATTGAATCAGTCCTCTATTAAATACAGGTACGGAGAAGGTCAGGACATCTCCAGAGATTGCAGCAAAACCAATCGATGAGTCCAGAGTCAATTGGTTCCCCGTGGAGGGTCGGAACCTCTGTACAGTAACTGCTGATGATCTAGTCACCAAGTCTATCTCATGGATCTCTGAGTCAATCATCAGGGTCCTACCACCGATTATCCGCTCATTGCTAATCCAAGCGATTATTCCGTGGCTGCCTAGCTCTCCAGGTCCATCGGTATCATCTGGATTGGATCCTGTATTGAAAACGATGTGATATGATCCATTTTCATCAGTTGTCACATTCTGAAACTGTTGATCTGATTCGTATCTGAACTGTATCTCTTGCCCCGATACGCCTTGGCCCTGATCAGTAACATTGATCCAGGCGGATATCTCGATATCAGTGGGCGAGAGTGGGTACTGGACATCGATAGAGACCAACTTCCCCCTTTGAACTGGTTGATAACTCACTAGCTCATGTACTGCAAGGAACCCGAAAGCCTGCTCCATAGTACTCTTTACCTCCCCTCGTACGGCTGGACAGTACCAATTGAATCCGGTCTCTTCTCCGTCAGAGTCGTATGCTGTGACGTTGAATGACTGGTAGCATCCTGGGTAGGCAACTCCTGAGTTTCCTTGGCTCACTACCGCCCAACTGGTTGAGTTGGAGTCGCTCGAGTCATCGGGTATGTCGACGTAATTGCTGGAACCGCTGTAATCAGTGGCTTGTTCGTAATCCATCGCCCAGGATTCTCCTACCGAGATTGGGAAGTCATAGTTCTCCAATGGGGGCTCATATGTATTCTCGACAACGAGCTCTCCGATATCCTGCCTCAACCAAGATGCGCATCCGAAGAACAGCGGATCAAAGTATACGTCAACTGTTACTTCCTGTGAATAAGTGGCTAGATCAGAAACTCTGATTATCTCGGTTGTTTGCATGTCCACATAGAGGCAGCCACTAGTCCCATCGATTTGTATTACCCCGTCTGACTCGTATTCTCCGACCGATTCTACCTCGTAAACTAGAGTTTCCTCACCGTCTATTTCCATCAAGAAGATGTCCTCCACAGTTCTATCTAGCGACCCATCTAGCGTTTCGACATTAGTGGATACTCCCGAGTCCGCAACAAAATCTCCCACGTCTAGGAACCCATCGTACATCCAGTTGTCATTTACCCGCCAAATTGGGACATCGGCAGTCCCAGTGGTTGTCATTGCCTGCACTTTGGATTCAATAGGGTTGGAGTCTGAGAAATGGAGATCATCGGGCGAAATAGAATGGGAAATTTGTGCAAAGGCGAGAATGAAGACGGCCATACTAGCTATGGAGGCGGCGCGCATAGCTTTCGCAGGCAGGTCTGCCCAATAACATTGGTTGAACTCTACAGGAGGTCTGCTAACTCGTCTTTTATCTGCTCTACTGCCTCAAGAATCTCGTCCTTATGTCTAGCACCGGTAATCACCATTTTCCCGCTACCGAAGATAAGACACACTACTCGGGGGTAGTCTAGCCTGTAGATCAATCCCGGGAACTGCTCTGGCTCGTATTCAACCTTGTCGAACGGTAGGTGGAATGTCAGGTTGTTCAGATTGAGTTTTCTTGGTAGAGCTGCCAAAGGCTCCCCTTCCAGTATTCCTCTAATCCTTGGATCTTCATTTTCAACTTCCTCATCGGTGGCTGCTCTGATTCCTCCATCTTCATCGATTACCTTGGTGTTGATGTCATCCATCTTTGCGACTTCCCCGTAGTCCTCGGGATAGAAAAGAGAGTAAGTTGCTACCATGTTCTGAACCTCGATCTCGACGTCCTTCAGATCCCAGGTCTCTATTCCTGCGTTTCTTAGATCTCCAATCATTCTCTCTATGCCTGTCTGGATATTATCCTCGTTCTTACCGCCAGTACAAACTGCTCTTCCGGATCTGAACATCAGAATTGCCAGTTTTGGGTCTACTACCCTGTAGACTACCCCTGGGAACTGCTCTGGCTCGTATTCACAGTTCAATTGGATCGCTATGTCCGGGAGGTCAAGTTCCTCCGCTACCCTGGTAGATGCTACCACATTCACTACAGTAAGTCTTTCTTCATCGCTGAGCATAGAAGGACGACCGACTGCCCTCTTATAAATGGTAATATAAAGAAGGCGAACAAATGGAGTGGCTATTTTTTCAATCTTAGCTACTGAATACTGACTCCTTCGGCACCTAATTTTGTTTGAAGGGGCCTGCCTCCAGCGATCTCGATAGCCTCCGAAACTCTGGCTGGATCCTGTGTAAGGGCGACCATGCACCCCCCTCCGCCAGCACCAGTCAGTTTTGCACCTAGGGAGTGAGGCCTGACAGCGCTGACCATACGATCTAACTTTTTGGTGCTGACTTCCAAGTTCCTGAGGCTTTCGTGACAGGCATCCATTGCCATTCCCAAACCCTCTAGGTTTCCAGCAGAGAGGGCCGCCAATCCTGCCCTAGTAATATTCGAAATTGCCTCCATTTCCTCCATCCTCTGTGGGGACTCGGAGATTAGTTGCGCTACTTTGGCCACCATTCTTCCAGTTGGAGAACCCGTGCCAGAGTATCCCAATACTAACCAAGCGTCGCCAATATCTGAAGGAAGGTCTACTACGTTTATCGACCAGTTCCTCGATCCTTCGGGAGTCTCCAAACTAGTATCGAAAACATGTCTAGTACCTGTCACATTCTCTCCCGAAACCACTACACATCCTCCAAGAGCGCTTGTTGCTGTATCTGTCGGACTTGCCCTGCCCTTCTGGGCTGTTGCCTCTGCGGAGTGAGCCATTTTTGCTAATTTTATCGGATCGAGTGGGGTGCTGGGGTTCAGATGAGAGTGCATTGCTGCGCCGAAGGCATTTGATAGAGCAGCGGAAGAGCCCATCCCGGCTGCGGAGAAAAGAGAGCTTTCGACGTCAATATCCAGAGGTTGGCCATTGTACTGGAAGATATTCTTGATGATGTGAGAAATATGTGGATGCCTAGCAGGCTCGAATGGCTGACCCTCGAGACTCCACGCATCGGAGGCCTTCACACTAACTCTTACTCCCTGATCAATAGCCACAGCTACAGCAGGATGGCCGAAAACTACCGCATGCTCACCGAAAAGGATACACTTGCCTGGTGCGAATGCGCTTGGCATATCCTGTGGCCTACACATTAGGACATGATTGTTGGCCTGCTTAGCGGTTGTTTCAAGGTCTTGTTTGTGGTCGAGGGTTTTGGGAAAACCCCGGTGAGCACTCATGAAGCACCCCCTCTTACAGACTTACGGGCCGGTAGATGGTTGGATGATTTTGCTCCTAATGGGGAGCCTGTCTATAGGATTCTTTGTCTATCAGGTACAGAAGGCAACTCGTCTAGTAATGATAGGTTCTCCTGACTCTAGATTTGACTCATGGGGCCCCCGAGTCAGGGAATTCATAATCGGTTGGTTGGGGCAGAAGAAAGTTCTGAGAGACCGTGTTGCAGGGACAATGCACGTTCTGATGTTCTGGGGCTTCCTGATGCTAGCATCGGATATGTTCGATCTAGCCACAGCTAATGCTTTCTCGGGAAAAGTATTGCCAGACATTCTTGTTGGGCCTTGGAACGGGATGGTCGAATTGGGCTACACAATGGCGCTCATTGGGTGTGTTTCTGCATTGGTTCGCCGCGTAGTATTCACTCCTGAGAAGCTCAAAGGTAAGTCGCAGTTGGAAGGAAACGCGATCCTACTACTAATTTTCACAATCACCACAACCTCATTCATGGTCGAATCAAAGGAAGACCCCAGTCCCTTCTGGGAGCCCATAGGACACCAATTCAGCCTCTTTGGCCTATCAGATAGCACAGTGGTAGCAGCGTATTGGTTGCATATGTTGGCAATATCTGTATTCCTTTTCCTTATCCCACTTTCAAAGCATATGCATTTGGTTATGGCCGTTCCCAACGTGTTCTTCCATGACACTGGCCCAGCGGCGAAGATGCGCCCGCTTGCTACCGATGAGCAGGGCCTAGCTGTGCCACTGGAGGAATTGGACATAGACTCATTCGGAGTTAGCACATACACGCAGTATACTTGGAGGCAACTAATTGACGGATGGTCATGTACCTCATGTGCTAGGTGTCAGGATGTATGTCCTGCATATGCTTCGGGCAAGGGCCTAAACCCCATGCAAGTTATCCATGACGTCAGAGATTACGCTAACGAGCACGCCCCCATTCTCCTGTCTGGGGGGACTCCTGACGAGACGATGATGCAGCGCATTTCCGATGAGGCGGTTTGGGCTTGTACTACGTGCAATGCTTGTGTCGATGTATGCCCTCTTTACATAGAGCATGTTCCAAAACTTACGGATTTGAGGAGAAACGCGATGATGGAGACAATGGAATACCCCGAAATCCTGAACACGGCGATGGGCAACATAGAGTCTGCGTCTAATCCCTACGGTTTCGGGGAGCACGAGAGGGCTGATTGGGCCTCTGATCTAGATGTCAAAATCGGCGAGCCTGCCGAGTATATCTACTTCGTAGGTTGTGCTGCTAGCTTTGATGAACGAAACCAGAAGGTTGCTAGATCCACCATATCACTACTGAAGGAAGCCGGACTAGATGTTGGAATACTGGGGATGCAAGAGGGATGCTCCGGGGATCCAGCAAGGAGAGCTGGGAACGAATATCTTTTCCAGATGCTAGCAGAGACGAATTTAATGACCTTCCAAGAGTTGGGAGTAAAGCGAATAATTGCCTCCTGTCCACACTGCTTCCACACACTTGGAAAAGAGTACGGGGACTACGGTGGAGAAGAGTTGGAGGTATTCCATCATTCGGAAATTCTAGCTAAATTGCAGGAGGAGGGCAAGCTCCCCGAGGTCGAGAAGAATGGCCGCAGTATTACTTTCCACGACCCATGCTACCTAGGAAGAATAGGAGGAATCGTCGATGAGCCTAGGAGTGTGATAGGAGGCGTGGACGTTGAGACTGAGAAGAGTGGGAAGGACTCCTTCTGCTGTGGTGCCGGTGGTGCTCAGATGTGGATGGAGGAGGATGCTGACAAACGAGTTAACGAAATCAGAGCCAAGGAGCTCGCGGAGACTGGATGCGATACAGTAGCTGTAGGATGTCCTTTCTGCTCGATTATGGTCAAGGATGGACTTGACTCAGTTGGAGCTGAGATGGAAGTGATGGACGTTGCAGAACTGCTCTGGGAACAGATTGTGGCCAAGGACAAAGAGATTCATGGACAGACATAGCTAAATCCAATATTTGAATTCAGTCTCTCCAGTCGAGACAATCATTAATCTGAACACTCGCCGGAGATTATGACCTCAGAGTTCAGGATGTTCGGGATGACCGTTCCCCAGATTGCGATTATGGATGGTGCAATTCTATCCGTATGGGGAGTGGTTGCTTATTTCATCCAGAGTGCGGACCCCCCATCGATTACAGCGATGATTCCGGCCTTCTTCGGACTGCCAATGCTATTTCTTGGATTCCTCTCAGTGAGAAATCCTGCTAACAGGCACCACTACATGCATGCATCCATGGTTTTTGCTCTATTGATGGCATTGGGAGGGGCTAGGATAGCAACAACGTTTGATGAGATGTCCTGGCTTGGAATTGCCTCGCATCTTCTCCTTCTTGTGATAGGGATATCCTTCACTGTAGTGGGAGTTATGTCATTCAGAAGTGCCAGACTGGAAAGAGAGTCCTCGGTGATCGAATGAAGCCAATCATTGGCATTACATGCTGCATGAGGGAAGCCCAGTACAGCAATTTTGTCAGGCATGCTGCTATCTTGCCTTCGGCGTATGTTTCAATGGTTGACAAAGCTGGGGGGGTGCCGATGATTATCCCGCCTGCAGGAGACATGACCAGCCTGTTGGATTCGATAGATGGGCTGATAGTTTCTGGGGGACCCGATATTTCACCGGCCAATTACAACGAGGAGCCCGGCCCGATGACTACCGAGTTCTACCCGGAACAGGACTATTCAGAGATGGGACTGATCGAGAGGTCTCTTGAGAGAGACATGCCCCTCCTAGGCATATGCAGAGGAATGCAAATCCTCAGTGTTGCACATGGTGGGAGGATGCATCAACATCTCGACACGACTCCCGGACATGAGGGGCATGGCGGTTTCTTTGGGAAATCAACTGAGCACGGAGTGGTCGTAGAGGGGGATTCACAGTTGGCAAGAATCATGGGAGATTCGTTCACAGTAAACTCGCTTCATCATCAGGGTGTTTCGGATGCTGGGAGCCTGGAAGTTTCAGCGAGGGCGGATCATGATGGTCTTATCGAAGGAGTGGAGCGTAGAGACAAGAAATTCTGCATAGGGGTTCAGTGGCACCCAGAACGTAAGGGGCATGACTTACTATTCTCTGCACTAATTCAAGCAGCGAGGGGTTGATGTCTGAAGTGCCATGTCACTAACCAGTGACAGTCAGGGTATTCGACACTAGATCTCGGAAAAAGAGAGAATTGGTGACCTTAGAAGAAGGCAAGGTCGGACTATATGCCTGTGGAATTACCCCTTACTCCCCTAGTCACATTGGACATGCTAGACAGGCGATATCATTCGATATCATAGTCAGATGGCTGCGCAAGAGGGGGTTCGAAGTCGATTACATAACGAACTTCACCGACATAGATGACAAGATTATCGCAGTTGCCAATGAAGAGGGAGTTGACTTCCTAGAAATTTCCAACAGATACATCGAGGACTACTTCGAATCTATGGATTCACTGAACGTAATTAGAGCAGATGCATACCCAAGAGTAACCGAAACCATACCAGAAATAATTGAGATGGTTGGGTCGCTAATTGAGAAGGGCAATGCTTACCTAGCCGAGGATGGGGTTTACTTCGAAATCGATACTTCCCCAGAGAAGTATGGGCAGCTCACCGGACAAACCCTGGAAATGGTCAGATCCGGTGCCGGTGGGAGGGTCGATAAAACCGGTTCTGGAAAGAGGGATCATAGGGACTTCGCTCTGTGGAAGATGGCGAAGCCTGGAGAGCCTTCGTGGGAGAGTCCTTGGGGAAATGGGAGGCCAGGTTGGCATATCGAGTGCTCTGCGATGTCACTCAAGCACCTAGGAGAGAGGTTCGACATCCATGGAGGTGGTTCCGATCTCATTTTCCCTCATCATGAGGCTGAAATTTTCCAGTCAGAATGCTGTCTGGGGCACGATCCAGTTGTGCAGTACTGGATTCATAACGGTATGGTCAACGTAGATGGGGAGAAAATGAGTAAGTCATTGGGCAACTTCTGGACAATATCGGAGGCGTTGAAGAAAGTCGACCCTCTTGTATTGAGATATACCCTGATCAACGCTCCCTATCGTCAGCCAGTAGACTTCAACCAGGTAATGATAGACGACTCTGAGATTCATCAACACAGGCTAGTAACGTGCTACGGGGAAGGGTTGGCGAAGAAAGGAAGCGCGGACTGGCGAGGGTTCTCTTGGTTGGAAGAAGCTACTAGTAAATTTGAGTCGGGGATGGATGACGACTTCAACACGAGAGTCGCTCTTGTCGAGGTGCAGTCGGTGGCCAAGAGAATGAGATTCCTTCTGGACTCGGGAGGGGATTCTGGAGAGATTGCTGGAGCCGTACGCTGGATTTCTGAGTACGCTGGAGATGTTCTTGGAATTCTTCCCGAGGATTCTGATGTTCTGGAGAAAATTCAGAGCCAGGAGAGTGCGAAGGATGAGATCTCCCAGCGTGTCGAGAGTCTTCTTTTGGAGAGGGATGAAGCGAGGGAATCAAAGGACTGGTCTAGAGCAGATGAAATTCGCGATGAGCTAACAGGAATGGGAGTAATAGTCGAGGATGGTCCAAGCGGAGCTACTTGGAGAATTGAATAGTCATCAATTCTATGAAAGTGCGATATATTACCATCATCACGGAAGTACGTGCTCTCAATGATACCGGGTCGAATAATAGCATCTCTGGCTTTGGCACTAATGTTTCTCTTGCCGGGCTGTCTAGAGGAGGTAACCTCGAGCGAACAGGAGTTCGACTGGAATCGCGACTATGTTCTAATTGATCCAAGCGGGCATGAGGATCCGCGTATGTTCGTAGTAGCCGATCCAGTAGAAAATGAGACTTGGGGGAACGCCACGTGGACAGTGTTCGGAAACGAGCATGGGGGAAACTGCTGCGAGCATTACCTAGCGGCGACCAAGGAGGGATGGATCCTGAACTTTGGCGGGGAATATCCGACATGGTCTGAGGATAGGGGTCTGACTTGGCAGGAATACAGGCCTAGTATTTTCTCTCAATTGGGATGTCTTGAGCCCAAGCCCACTGTACCCGGGCAGGAAGGCCTAGGAGAAGGAAGCATAGTTCAGGCAACCAATGGCGATCTTATCTCGATGGGATGGTTTCCCTACCCAAGCACAAGCGGAGCTGATCAATTCTACGCATTCTTCTATGATTCTGAGGACCAGGAGTGGAGCTGGTGCTTCAATAGGACTCCAGAGCCATTCTATGATAGGTCATGGCAGGTGGAGGTGGTGGGCCCGATAAACGGCGGACTATATGGCAACGGACCTTGGGCCAGTCTAGTTATTTCGAATTTCTGGCATCAGGTCCAGAACGTCGGAGGGCAGATATCAACAGATGGTCTGAATTACGATTATTTCGGGTTCCCGGATAGAGACGAGAGCCTGGACGTTATGGAGGTAGATCTGAGTCCCGAAAGTCTAGGGCCAGAGTGGGACTTCACCAAGCCACACAAAGAGATGAGGGCCTTTCCAGTTCCCTCTGGTGGCCTGTACTTTCCAAGCTACTTCATTGACGGAAGTGATGCCTTTCTGGACACTTCACTCAACTGGTGGACTGGGGTGACCCTGAATGGTTCCTCGTTGCCCTCACAGTATTGCGCATTCGACTCATCTACTGCCCTGCACTGCGTAAGCTCTGGGCAGACTTCCCTCATGCACATGCTTTCGTGGGACGGTGGGGAGACGTGGGAAAACAAGTCATACAACCTCTCAGAGAGAGCGACTGAGATCGAGGAGTGGGAGTTCCACTCTAGCGGGGTGCATGACCTATTCGTGCTTAACGTTAGGTTCCAGAGCGCAGAGGGACCGGACGTCGACGTCGCCTACCATGTGCGTGAGTTCTCCCAGAGCTTGGAGCCTGACGTTCTTACCTATCTCGGACAGGGGGATCTTGACTCGACTTCTGGGGCGGGGAATGACATCAGATTCGACTTCGCCAGTATGGGCATACTCCCGGATGGAGGATCATTCATTGCATACCACGACTCGACCGATCCCGACCCACTATTCGGGGTTGAGATGTTGATTCCAGAGCGCTATCTATAGTCTCAATTTCAACGAATCTGGAAGTGAACAATAGTCCCATCGACCTCGAATTTGTCAGACTCTTCTGAGGGTTCACCTTCGTTCAGTGAGGACTCTCCTGCTCTAGTCTCCGATGTGATATGCTGCCAATCTCTGTCCTCTAATTCCATTCCTTCAATCCAAACCGACAGTACTATCGAAGACTCTACTTGCAAGTCAAGCTCCTTTCTTTTGGCTTGGATCCTTCTTGTAATGTCCCTAGCTAGTCCCTTCGATAGGAGGTCTGAGTCGATGTGCATATCCAGGACAATGGATACGTCGCCCTCCTCAAAAGATAGAGTCTGCGCGGCGAAACCTTCCCTTTCGACCCTCCTGATCTCAATGTCCGACATGGTAATCTCGTATCCTGCCAGTGCGGCAATTCCCGCCTCTATCTCGAGCAGTAGTTCTTCGGGGTCGGCCATGTCTAGCTGGGCCAGAACGTCTGGGAGATCGGAACGGCACTTGGATCCGAGTACCTTCCTATTTGGCTCAAGGACTATTCTCTGGAAGGCATCAAGATCCTTCTCTGTAGAAAGTACCTCTACATTGAGCTCCTCAGCTAGTATCTCGCTGAAGCGCGAAATATCTGGCCCCCCGACTATCCATCCTGTCCTGCAAGGGAGCCTCTGCCTCCTGTTCGAATCCACTCTGATTCGTCTACCTGCCTCTGCTAGGGATCTCACTAGAGCCATCTCCTGCTCAAGCCCGAAGTCCCTTTTGGGGAGCGCTCTGTCAACAATCTCCGAGCCGACCGGCCAGTCGGCAAGATGGACGGAGGAGCCGGTCAGGCTCCTGTGGATGTGATCTGGTGTGAAGGGGGATACCGGTGCCATGAGTCTGCAAACCACTAGTAGGACCTCATGCAAGGTGTGCTGGCACGCTCTCTTGTCGTTGCTATCTGCCTCATCCCATAGCCTCCTTCTTGATCTTCGGACGTACCAATTTGAGAGATCGTTGACAACGAAGTCCTCTAATCCTCTTCCTGCCTTGTGGAAGTCCCATGAGACGAAGTTCGAGTGATAGTCATCGGCTATCTCGGTGACCTTGGAGAGTATCCAACGGTCCAATGGACTCCTTTCGCTGACTGGAACGAAGGCTGACTCTTCATCGGGATCGAAACCATCCAGGGCTGCATAATCGGCATGGAACCTGTAGACGTTCCAGAGGGTGAGGAACATCTTTGCGTACGACTCCCGAACTCCATTGGGATCGAAATTGGTAGGGGACCATGGTGCGCTTTGTGTGGTCATGTACCACCTGATGGAATCGGCGCCCTCCTTGTTGAAGTGATCCCATGGATTCACAACGTTTCCTCTTGATTTGCTCATCTTCTTTCCGTCCTTGTCCAGTATATGCCCCAAGGATAGGCATCTCCGGAAGCAAGGCTCATCGAACACTGTGGTTGCAACCGCAAGTAACGAGTAGAACCAGCCTCTAGTCTGATCGACAGCCTCGCAGATGTAGTCTACTGGGAACGAACCTTCGAACAATTCTTCATTCTCGAATGGATAGTGCCACTGTGCGAACGAAGCACATCCAGAATCGAACCAGCAATCCATGACATAGGGCTCCCTGACCATCTCGCCTGAGCATTCTTTGTTCGTACACACCAATTTCACGTCGTCGACATATGGCCTGTGTAGTTCCTGGGGAGTAGGGGAGTCTGCGGTACTCATCTTATTCATCTCCTCTATGCTTCCGACGCAGTGCTCGGCCCCGCAATCGGGGCAGATCCAGACTGGAATAGGAGTCCCCCAGTATCTCTCCCTACTGATGGCCCAGTCCTTGATGTTGGATAGCCACTCGCCCATCCTCTTTGTCCCGGTCCACTCGGGGGCCCATTCGACGCTAGAGTTGTGAGAAAGAATCTGGTCCCTGACAGCCGTCATCCTGACGAACCAGCTGTCCATTGCATAGTATAGAAGGGGGTGGTCTGTCCTCCAGCAATGGGGATAGTCGTGAGTGTAATCATGCTCCCTGTACAAAAGTCCCCTGGCATCCAATAGTCTGATGATCTCGTCATCGCAGTCCTTCACGTATCGTCCATCTAGATTCTCATGGACTCCGGAAACGAAAGACCCGTCCATGCCAACTGTGTGCTGTGCCGGGAATCCGACCTCCATCCCTAACCTGTAGTCATCCTCACCGTACATCACAGCAGTATGGACCACCCCTGTTCCATCGGTGGTGGTGACGAAGTCTGCAGAGACAATCGTCCATGCTGACTCGGATGATCCCCTGTCAATTGCACCTGGGAATAGGGGCGAGTATGACTTTCCGACAAGAGCCGAGCCCGGGAATTCCTCTATCACGTCAGCATGATTTCTCATTACGTTCCCAATAAGGTCCTTGGCCAATATCAGTTCCTCGCCAACTTCTCCTCCTCCTCGCCCTTCCCATGACTCGGAAGCCGGTTCAGTGATTCTCACTCTGCAGTATGTCACATCTGGTCCAACGGCCAATCCGACGTTTCCTGGGAGAGTCCACGGAGTGGTGGTCCAAGCAAGAACTGAAGCATTGTCATCCTCTAGTCTGAACTTCACGAAGACTGCGGGTTCTGTGACTTCCTTGTATCCCTGTGAGACCTCGTGAGTTGAGTAACTCGTTCCAGTCTGAGGACAATAAGGAAGCACCTTGTGTCCACGGAACAATAGTCCCTTCTGGAACATCTGCTTAAGTGACCACCATGCCGATTCTATGTATTCATCGTGTAGAGTCACATATGGGTCCTCCATGTTTACCCAGAAGCCCATCCTCTCTGTCATCTCCCTCCATGCCTCTTCGTAGGTCCAAACGCTCTCCTTACATTTCTTGTTGAATGCCTCCATCCCATATTTCTCGATAGCTTCGTTACTCATGAGATCCAATTGTTTCTGGACTTCGATTTCAACTGGAAGGCCGTGCGTGTCCCATCCTGCCTTCCTTTCTACTACATGGCCCTCCATTGTCTTCCATCTACAAACCAAGTCTTTGAATAGTCTGGATATGACATGGTGGATTCCGGGTTTCCCATTTGCTGTTGGGGGCCCCTCCAAGAATGTGAACGGGGATTCATGAACTCGTCTTTGGTCGATACTTCGTTCAAAGGTCCCTTCTTCCTGCCAATTGAGGATTTGATTAGATTCTAGAGAAACAGAATCCAATTCCCCTACTGTCTTGGGCACTACCACGGGATGGTGGGGTTGATTGGTTTTTTTGAAGTTGGGGGAGTCTAATTTCAAAATTTATATCTCTTTTTTGGATAAAATTATTTTATGTAGTCAATAATAGTATTTATATTGACTACAATAATCGGGAGAACAATGCCTAGAATACCGGCAAAGGCTTGTGACTGTGGCTGTAAAATGAAGCGAATTTACTCTCGTTCCGATGGTGGAAAGGGGTGGGATTCCGTGGGCTGGATGTGCACCTGCGGATGTGGGTGTGTTTCTCTGGATGCAGGAGAATGGCAATTAACGGAGTGTTGTTCTAAACGGGAGGTTCGCGATGGATGATCGCAAATTAACACTAAGTGTTACGGGAATGACATGTGCGGCGTGTGCTTCATCCGTTGAGCGGGTGCTATCTGGAATTGAGTCAATCACTAAGGCTGAAGTGAATCTGACATTAGAAAGAGCGACTATATCATTTCCTGAGCGATTTTCAGAGTCCGAAATTAAAGAATGTGTGGATGCGATAACTGGTGCTGGTTTTGGTGCGATGGAGTTAATCCCAGCTCTGAAAGTCAGAAGGAAGAAAGAAGAAGAAGTCTCAAAGCAACTTACGCGAGTGATTATTTCACTCTCCCTTTCGTGTGCTATTTTTTGGTTGACTATGATGGAAGATGATTTTGGGGAGTGGAATTCATTGAACACCCGTCTTTTTCTTGCGATGATTCTATCAACATTTGTTTACTTTTACTGCGGATTAGAATTTCATCTAGGTGCATGGAAATCAATCGCTAATAGAATCGCTAACATGGATGTATTAGTCCATATCGGCACTTCTGTGGCCATGCTTTGGTCATGCTCTGTCACTCTCGCCCCCATTATTTCGGCGTTACCGAATTTTCTGGGAGAGTCGGATCACGTTTATTTCGATGGCTCATCGTTCATTATCTCATTTGTCTTGTTAGGAGGATACTTAGAATCAAGAGCCAAACTGAAGGCTACGGACTCCATTCACGGGCTAATGAAGCTCCAGCCGAGAAATGCTAGATTGGTAACAGATGATGGAGAAATTCAAGAGAAAATAGTGGATTTAGTTCCAAAGGGTTCGCTAGTCAAGATACTGGCGGGCGAGACCGTTCCGTTAGACGGAACGATAGAAGATGGAATCGGCATGATAGACGAGTCGATGATGACTGGAGAGTCCACCCCAGTTTCAAAAGGGCCTGGTGACAAAGTTGTTGCGGGAACTATCGTAATGGACAGGACTTTGCTGGCTAGAACTACTTCACTCGTTCATGAAACTATGCTTTCAAAGGTAATCCAGTTAGTTGAAGAAGCGCAAATGGGGAAAGCACCGATTCAAAGATTAGTTGATCGGGTATCGGGAGTCTTCGTACCTACAGTTATGTTTGCAGCCATAATTGCTTCCTCATTCTGGCTAATCTATGCGGACAAGTTTGCGCCTGGTTCAGCCATGTCAGCGGCAGAGATATCTGTCATGGTATTGGTCAGTACACTCGTGATAGCTTGCCCATGTGCTTTAGGGCTTGCAACGCCAACTGCCTTGGTCGTGGGGACTGGCACGGGGGCCTCCCAGGGTTTATTGATCAAGGGAATATCTGCATTGGAGAAATCACATTCGACCAGTATAGTGGTTATGGACAAGACCGGAACCATAACCTCTGGAAGACCCAGAGTTAGCGGAATCAATGTTTTGCGAGGTAGTAGGGAAAAGATTCTATCAATATCCTCCGGTTTAGAATACGAGTCAACCCACCCAATTGCTAGTGCAATAAACTCTGCATCAACTGAATATGGATGTGAAAGATACAAAATTGACGCTATTAGGACATTCCCAGGAATGGGTTTATCCGGCGTTATGAACGGAGCTATTGTTGGAGTTGGGAATCTAGCGATGATGGAGCAGTTAGGGGTTGGGATGCCAGAAGGAATCGAAGAGGAGATTGGAACAAGATCTACACTGGGAAGAACTGTAATTCTTGTCTCTGAAGAGAAAGAGATATTGGGGTATATTGAGGTAGCAGATGAAATCCGTGAGAATTCTGAGTCTTCCGTAGCGGCACTGCAAAAAAATGGAATCGAAGTAGTGATGTTGACAGGCGACAGAGAAGAGGTCGCGAGTACAATAGCGGCTACAGTTGGAATTGACAGAGTGATATCGGAGGTTAAGCCTCATGAAAAGGCCGATGCAATTCTGGATTTACAGAAGGGTGGAACGGTTGCCATGATTGGAGACGGCATAAACGATGCAGCGGCTCTAGCAGTTGCAGACGTAGGAATAGCAATGGGTTCGGGGAGTGAGATTGCTCTAGAGAGTGCGGACATAGTTCTAATTCGAAATGACCTATCTGATGCAGTTGCAGCATTGGATTTAGGGAGGGCAACGATGAACAAAATAAGGAGTAATTTAGTTTGGGCGTTTCTTTACAACCTGATTGGCATCCCTATTGCAATGGGCTTATTTTATCCATGGACTGGAGAATTGTTACCGCCTGCATTCGCTGCTGCGGCGATGTCGCTGTCTTCAGTAAGCGTGGTTGGAAATTCTCTTCTGCTCAGGAGATGGGAGCCTACCTAACCCACACGTAGAATACGATAATTAAAATCAAATGCGAAATTGCATGGATTATGGCAGAAATTGTGCACAAGTTGAAGATTAACGGGATGACGTGTGGCGGATGCTCAAAAAGAGTCACTACAGTCCTCAACAAAGCCTTGTGGGTTATTGATGCTGATATATCTCATGAAACGGGCAAAGGATACATCACTACTTTGAGTGATGTTTCTATTGACCGAGTAATAGAGATAGTTAACTCGACAGGTTATCATGCGATTGAAATTTAGGAGGGACCCACATGCGGAATTGGAATGCCTTGGCGGAAGAAATAACCAGTTGGATTTCGGACTATGCTCAGGAAAATAATATCCGGTCGCTAATTGTTGGTGTATCGGGAGGAGTGGATTCTGCAGTGACCTCAACTCTCTCAGCACGAACTGGGATCCGCACGATAGCGGTGAATATGCCTATTCATCAAAAAACACAGCAGAACGATTTGTCCATGAAACATATCTCTTGGCTAAAGGACAATTTTGACAACGTAGAGGAAAGGATACTCAACCTTTCAGGGACGTATGACAGTTTTGTAGAGTCGATTTCAAAGAATGAAGTTTCCGATTTAGCACTGGCAAACTCTCGTGCCCGACTTCGAATGACTGCCTTGTACGCAACTGCTGGTTCTAACGGAGGAATGGTGGTAGGGACAGGCAACAAAGTAGAAGATTTCGGAGTTGGTTTTTACACAAAATATGGTGATGGAGGAGTAGATATATCTCCGATTGCGGATTTACTCAAGACTGAGGTATACTTCCTTGCACACGAATTGGATATCATCGAAGAAATAATTCAAGCAGCCCCTACTGACGGACTGTGGGGAGATGGAAGATCGGATGAAGAGCAGTTAGGCGCCTCATACGAAGAGTTAGAGTGGGCCATGAAGGAATCGGAATTTCCTAGCGATAAGGATTTATCTGAACGCGAAAGGAAGGTCTTGGACATCTACCAGAGGCTGAATAAATCAAATTCGCATAAAATGAATCCGATTCCGGTTTTCAAATTGTATCCGGATGATTGAGGCTAGGTTATGGATGAAGAAGAGGTTTCTCCGGTCTACGTGAGAAAGGCTCGAAAGCCCTACAGCGGCATGGTTCTAGATTCGATATTCGGACTTCTGATCAGGTCAATAGGAGTAATCGTGATGGTGGGGATACTTATGATTCTCGTTCCTCTGCTGCTTTGAGTCATTTTCCCCTTTTATCTTCCACTTTTTTCTTGTATGCAGCATCTGAGTCTTCCGACTTCCACCCCTCCAGATACAATCCGCCTGACTTATGGACGCCACCGATTACATTTCCCTTCCTGGGCTTCCTAAAGAGATCCTTCCTCTCGGAATGTCTGCTGAATGCCTTGGGCATGCCATCATCCCCCCTCTCCTGTCCAGATAGGGAGTATGCCCGCCATTCTGCGGTTGGCCCGCTTCTCTTCTTTTTTACTGGTTCTTCCGAGGGATCCGGCAGGGCTATTGCGAGTAGCATCGCGAGTGAAAACAACATTAACCCTCCACAAATTAGGGAGACCCCGGAAACTAGCCCTTCTCTGAACCAACCGGCAATTGAGGACAATATGGAAACGTCCGGTTTTTCGAACTCTTGGGAAATTCTAACAAATCGGCTTGACTCCATAGAGTAGTTGCCGTCACTACAGCTAGGAGAGGAAGAGTTGTTTGGATCGAAGCAAAGCTGGCCTATGTATATCATATCGGCGATATCTTCCCTTTGAGTGGAAACTTCACAAGCTGGGTAATGGAAGTCCTCTCCCGATTCATTCAGAAGTGAAATCTCGACTGAAAAGCAATCGTCCCACCGACCATCTCCATCCGAGTCGTTATACGACCCATAGGTGTAAACGGCCCATCCATTGTTGGACCCGGAGTCTGTTTGCTCGAACGATAGGTTTGTCTCTGTTCCAGAGAAGAAGAACTGTACCTCCGAATCATCATCAGTCGAGTCGAGAAGAGGAATTGGGGTCCCAGTACCTAAGAAGAGGATTCCAATGAATAGAAGAGATCCTGAGATTGCAAAAGTTGCATTGGTTGCTGGATGCATGGTGGTTACCAGCCTCCGGAGTACTTAGGCACTCAAGTCAGTTGTGTCGAAAGGAGGAAAGATAGTAGCCAAATTCTAGCCATCCTCTTCCTCCTCCTAGGGGCTTTTCGGGAAAAGGATACTTTGAATAAACAGAGGAATGAGATGATTCCGAAGCCGCCGGCCACCAGAAATGCCGATTCTCCTAGTACCCATGAGGTATTCTCCAAAGATCCTGAATCGGGAGATTTTCCTGCATGCATCATTACCAATGTTACCAGGCTTGTCAACTGCCCAACAATTAGCATTGATGCAGAAGCGTCTGCGAATGGCTCGGCCCATTTACTCGTTCTAGGCCTAATTCCAGATTTGTTTCCTAATCTCTGCTCCTTGTATGATGATTCATCGCGATTGGACCACCTAGATCGGGGCGATATTCCCATAAATGCCCATAATAGTGCAATATATTGGCTTGTTGATTAATCATAACATACTCAAACCACCTCTCATCGGGTCTTCACGTGGAATATCTAGAGTTGGCCGAGACTGCCTCTCTGAGTCTATGTGGCCTGGCTACTTTCCTCTGGATGGCGATAGGTTCTCTATCAAAGACAACTAGGAGCGAGATAATAGCCCAGAGGATGATCTCTGTGATTTGCCTATCTTCCGCAGCACTTCTTTTCGTATTGCACTATTCAGGAGGAGAAATATGGGGTTCAAAGAACATTGCAAGGCCATTTGCAGTGATAGCGGTGATGATGGCCATTGCGTCGGTGATGAACATAAAGGGGAAAGACGTCCAAGGAGAGTCGAACCCTCACAGTATAATCAAGGCACGAAGAGATGAGGATTAGTTACTCTGAATTTAGTTTGTCATTGATGAAAGAACGCATGTAGTCTGGAAGCTCCCCGTTAACGAAAACTACATCCTGAACCTCATCTAGTTTCATCAGAGAGTAGTAAATCTGCATGGCGGTCATGGGAGTTGCGCTACAACCGGTACAGCCACCCTCCAATGATATCATTATCACCCCATCAGTAGTATCAACCACATTTACCACTCCATCATGAGCGTCTAGAACAGCCTGGACAGGTCCGACTGAGTCAAGGATGAGTTGTTTGTCGACCATATGTTACCCCCTCCTAGAGGGCGGGAGTCTTTCAAAGAATTGCCTCTTCGGAGTGACGTGGACAGGGTTACGCGAGTCATACTAATCGACCTCTTGGTAGAAAGATCTGAGTTTGGGCATGGTGGCAATCAAGAGGTGATACAGCCAATTGCGGAGATGGGGGCGGTTGAGGTTCTCCTCGTGACGCCGCAAATGCAATCAGATGAAGCGGGTTTACGGGCTCAAGAGGAAGGGCTGGTGGAAATTTCGGAGGATGACGTTCCTAAATGGGACTACGAGTATCCATTCTGGGAAGAGTGTTTCATGGAGATGCATGGTAATGAGGTGGTCTTCAGAAGGATAGCAATGCCCTTACACGGAGATGATGAAAAGACTGAGGATTGGATTCGAACCATTGAGCCTGATGCTGTAGTCTGTAGTGGATCGAGGAGAAACGTTACGATGTGGGAAGAGTGGATGAGTGGAGGAGGGGCGCTGATGAGGTGCTCATCTAGAATGGGCATCCCAACTCTGGGAATCTGCTTTGGTCACCAACTTCTATGTCACTCTCTTGGAGGCAGAATAGAAAGAGCAGAGTCAATGTCCAGCGGAGTCTGGGAACTTGCACTAAATTCACATGGCTCATCTGACGAGTTATTTTCCACCAGAGGAAGCGGCGAGGGCGGGGCCCCCGTGGCGTTATACTCCCATCAAGACCATGTTACGACAGTTCCAGAGAGTTGCTTGCTACTTGGTTCGGCTGAACACAACAGAGTTACCGCGGTTCGGGTTTTAGGAGAAGATGGGGCTGGACTTCCGGCCTGGGGGGTCCAGTTTCACCCCGAAGCAGCCAAAGCTAGGGTGGAAAGAGCATTCGAATGGGGCCACATTTCTGAGGAAGAAATGGCCTCATTCCAAAGGGAACACGACGGAGCAGGGGTCCTGAATTCGTTTGCCTCGGTTGTACATTCAAATATTGACTAAACAGCAAAGGTAGTTTTGCAATTGGATTTGGATTAAATAGAGCACTCGATTCGGCGAGCCGAACTGATGGTGTAACTATGGATGGAGAACAACTAGGGATGATAGGGATTGCAGCGGGTCTATTCGGGCTTGTTGTTGCATATTTCCTTTACAATAAGGTGAATTCAATAAAGATCGAAAACGAGACAGTGGCTAAGATTACTGAGAGAATCTATGATGGTGCGATGGCTTTCCTTTGGGCAGAATATCGGTTACTATCCGGTTTCATTGTTATCGTGGCAATAGCACTTCTCCTTGGGGGGGAGGAAAATGGTCTCGGTATGGAGACCATGATCGCATTCATCATAGGGGCGCTCTGCAGCGTGGCTGCAGGATTCTCTGGAATGCGCTCTGCAACTAGCGCAAATGGCCGAACTGCACAGGCTGCTGCTGATGGTGGCCAATCAGCCGCACTAACCACATCATACAATGGGGGTGCAGTGATGGGTCTGGCAGTTGGAGGATTGGGGCTAGCCGGAATCTCACTGATGTACTACCTAACTCAAACCGAGTTCCTGACAGTGGAAAACATTGCTGGATTCGGAATGGGGGCCTCTTCGATAGCACTTTTCGCGAGAGTTGGAGGCGGCATCTACACCAAGGCTGCAGACGTTGGTGCGGATCTTGTCGGCAAGGTTGAGGCGGGAATTCCCGAGGATGACCCAAGGAACCCTGGCGTTATTGCGGACAACGTCGGAGATAACGTCGGAGACGTTGCGGGAATGGGAGCTGATATCTTCGAATCATTCGTAGGTAGCATTATCGCAGCAATGGTAATTGCAGCTGCAATGGATAATGCCGATGTTTCAGCGGACTACCTGATGATTCCAATCGTACTGGCTGTGGTCGGGTACATCGCTTCGATTATTGGAGTATTCTCCATTACTGCGATGCAGAATATGGATCCTGGAGCAGCACTAAGGAATACCACATTCATAGCCGCTGCACTTTTCATCGGTGGAGGCTACTTAGTCCTAGAATATCTCGATCTGCCAACAACAGTAATCCAAGCCGTCGCCATAGGCTCTCTAGTTGGAATTCTAATTGGACTAGTTACTGAGTACTACACCGGAATTGAAGATGTATTCTTCTTCAAGGTAAAGGCCATCCCCTACATTGGGGAAGCGAGCAAGACCGGGAGTGCAACCAATGCAATAGCTGGGCTAGCAGTAGGAATGCAATCTGTATTCCTCCCAGTTTTACTGATGGCAGCGGGAATCTTCGGGGCCAATCACGTCATGGGAGGCGGGGAACTAGGTCTTTACGGGATTGCAATGGCAGCAATGGGGATGCTGGGTACAGTTGGCGTAACCATGACTGTGGATGCCTATGGCCCAGTAGCAGACAACGCTGGAGGAATTGCAGAGATGTCAGGCCTGGGGGATGATGTCAGAGAAATCACAGATGGGCTCGACTCGATCGGGAACACAACCGCAGCAATCGGCAAGGGATTCGCAATTGGAAGTGCGGCATTGACTGCACTGGCTCTTTTCGCCGCCTTCAAGACAAGTGCTAACCTTGAGGCGGAGGATCTGAGTCTGACGGAGCCTATGGTAGTAATAGGACTACTAATCGGTGCTGCACTACCATTCGTGGTCGCGGCGATGACGATGAAGTCAGTTGGAAGAGCAGCCGAAGACATGATCACCGAGATAAGGAGGCAGTTCAAGGAAATAGACGGACTTCTAGAGGGTCGAGAGGGAGTTGAGCCAGACAGTGCCACCTGCGTGGATATCTCCACCAAGGCGGCTCTTAGGGAAATGGTGATGCCAGGCGTAGTGGCCGTTTCGAGTCCGGTAGTAATTGGTTTACTACTGGGTAGCGCAGCACTGGGCGGAACCCTGGCAGGTGCAACAGCTAGCGGTGTTCTGATGGCCCTTTTCATGGCAAATGCAGGAGGGGCTTGGGACAATGCCAAGAAGGCAATAGAGCAAGGACACATAGAGGGCGCTGCAAAGGGCGACGAAGCCCATGGTGCTGCTGTGGTGGGCGATACCATTGGAGACCCATTCAAGGACACTAGTGGCCCATCCCTGAACATCCTGATCAAACTGATGAGTATCGTCAGCGTTGTAATCGCTGGAATGCTGACGAAAGGTGGGGAGCTAGGGGCTCTTTGAGGCTAAACCAAAGAGCGTCAGACTCTTGACAGGTCAGCTCTAGCGTATGCCATGAGCGGGTATCGCGCGTTGGCAATGGTCGTAGTCATTCTTTCTTTCTCCCTTGTCGGTTGTACAGGAGGATCCTCAGGAGTAAGTGGAAGTGGATCGAATGAGATTGAGCTGCCCACATGGGAGACGGGAGACTGGTGGCTGTACACATTCTCAACCCCAGACTACAGTGACGACACTGCGAGACTGGTAGTAGCAAGTACGAGTGAAGAGGACGGGACTGCGTATATGCTAGCTATATCCAGTCTTACCGAGGCTAGGAGGCATGCCGTACTGAACCACAATCCATTCCTTGGGAGGATTACGCATTCTGATCTTGGTGCGTTCGAAAACGGCGCCCCACAGCAAGTACTGAGCTTTCCCCTAAAGCAAGGAGAGCCATGGACATTCACCCTTTTCTCAACAGAATGGAGTGCCTTCGTTTCGGATGTTTCAGGAAGCACAGCAGTAGTAATTGCGAACTCCGATGATGGTTCGAGGCTGGATTACGTTTTCGACAGCGAAATTGGCTTCTTCCAGTCATTCACGTGGAAGAATCCTGCAGGAGACTCTAACCTTAGGATGATGTTGTCTGACTCGGGTTCTGGACATACCGGAGACGTCTACTTTGTCAGAGGAGGGGATCTATTCAGCGAAACTTGGGAAGACCCGGGGAATGACATTGAGTTCAGAGATACTTTCCTCGTTAGTGACCACCCCAGCGATGGAGACTGGGATGAGATGATCTACTTCATCGACGCAGAATGTGGCTCTGGATCATCCATCTCCTTTACCTTGAGGGACCATATGTCAATTTCGGTACTTGAGAGGATTTGGGGGCCCGGAGCAAGTGAGATGGGCACCCTAGGTACGATCCCATATCCTTCTGGAGAATACACCCTGACTGCGACCTTCACAGGTGGATCAACATTCTTGAGAGTCAGAATTGCAGGTGGAATAACCCAGTCTTGGTCACTCTAGAGGTATTCCAGAAGGTTGTCTGAACCTCCGACGAATACGGGGTGTCCACCCCGCATATCGAAAATTACGGGGACTGTTCGATGACCGGTCTCCATTACTACTTCCCTTCGAAGTCCTTCGAAGTTATCCAGATTCACCTCTATGTATGTCAGACCCTTGGAATCCAGGGTTCTGAAAGCCCGTGTGCAGTATGGGCATATTGTCTGTGTGAAGACCACGAAGTCTTCGTCGGCCTCCTGTAGGAATTCATGCACTTGCGACAGGCTTCTCGCCTCCTTCTTCGGAGTCCCACCAGAGAGATTCCCCTAGGTCATCGAATTCGTCGTCACCACCACCTCTGCCCTCGAGGACGCGATCGGTCTCATTCTCATCGATGAAGAGTAGGAAGAAGGTGGTGACGAGAGTCAGGGCGGCACCGATATAGATCGCAGAAGTGTAGTTGAAGATAGATATCATCTTCTCTGTCAAAGTGTATGCGAAAACTACGGAGGTGTTCAGAATAGACATGTATGCAGTGAACTGTGTCCCTCCGACCTTACTCCATGTCAGCCTCATACAAAGCGAAATAATACAAATGAGAGCGATTCCAGCTACGAAGTACTGGCCTATTAGGTACACCGTCATGACCAAGGTATTCCCCCACATGGGCTCCAAGAAAGCGAAAGTGGCGTTTGCCAGGGCTAGAACCAAGAAGGAGACCATAGCTACTCTACGAATCCCGAACTTATCCCCGAGGACCCCTCCGATTATCTGTCCCGAAACCGATCCTAGCAAGGCAATCCCACCTACTATCCCGTTGTACTTACTCTGAGACCATCCTGCCTCATTGATGAAGATATCAACATATATGGGCGAAGTGAAGTAGTAAAGCTCACCCAAAAGCCCAGCAATTACCAGCAGAAACGCTGACCGGACTGAGAAGGCCTTGGTCAGGTAGAATGATGTTCTCGCGACCGTTTTTCGAATAGACTCTGGATCTAAATGTCTCGATGTTGCACCGAGTGGAGCTAAAATCAGCGCGAGTGGGTTTGGCATAGATTCTTTTGATTGTGGTGAAATGAGTCTGGAGCTACCCATCGAAATTACCGATAGGACGATGAGTGCGAGGCTGATCCTATTTGTTCCAGACCATGGCCTGAGGTCGAATCCGAGGATTTGTTTGGCATCTAGTGCCGGGAATCCTATTCGGACATTCTTACCGAAGCCCCAGTCCACGGTGAAGACATCAAGCACAAAGCCGAACAGCCAAATGCAGACTCCGGAAACTGCGAAGAAGGAGGCGAGTGATACTCGGTTGTCGGCAATACTGTACCCGACCGTTCTTGCTACTCGGAACACTTCCTCTTGTTCCCACGGAGCCTCTTCTGATTCCTCCACCACCTCAGCCACCAATGCTCCGGATTCAGACCTTGAATCGAGTGATTCGGTGACATCCGTAGTTCTAGACCACGGGAACAGTTGGACTCCGGGCTTCTCGACCATGAAAAGTGGCACCATGATGATGAATACAAGCATCACTAATTGCGCGGCTATGACTCCAGAGATCCCTATCTTGGTGATTAATACCCCCAGTACTGCCCCTCCGAAGATAATCCCCACCCTCTTTGCGGCGAACATGAGGCCATTCACCCTAGCTACCTCATCAGGTTCTAGGACCTCAACGGCGAGAGCATCTGTGGCTACGTCCTGAAGAGATGAGAATATGTTGTGAACGAATAAGATTCTCGCAACCAGGTCGATTTGCCCATTCAAGTCCGGAACTAGGAGCAAGGAGCCCAGAGTAAGTGCCATTCCGGTTTGGGCGAACACGATCCATTGCCTTCGAGGGCCATATTTCTCAATGTAAACTGAATCAACTACAGGCCCCCAAATCCACTTGAAGGTCCATGGGAGGGATACAGTAGCGAAAAGAATCGCTATCTCAGGCACTGAAACACCGTTTGCTACTAGATATGCAGCAAAGGTCACACTTGCGAAACCTGAAGGGAGACCTTGAGCGAAGTATAGGAGGCAAAGAGTTAGCACTCTCTTGATCGGATTCTCAGTTATCGCCCCTCCCTTGCCTAGCTCGGTTATGTTTTTCGACATTCTCTCGGACCAAGACAAGGTTTCCTCTGGCTCCGCGGGCGAAGTCGAAATTTCTTGAGTTTCGTCACTCGGAGTAGAGGTTAGGCTTTGTAGCCACTCTTCCCTCCTACCGACAAACAAAACCAGTACTATTGCAAGGAGGAAGGGAACAAAGAAGGCAATTGGTCCTAGGTTTGTCAATCCTGAGGATGATGATGAGCCAGAAAATTGAGCATCTACCAATATCACCCTCCTGGCATCCACTGGAGAGATACTGTCATCTGAAACTACCAACCTAGCATAAATTGTCGAGTTTCCTGATTTTTCATGAGGGTCTAATTTTATGCTCCAAGACGACCAGTCCCCGTCCTTGGAAAGGTCTGCTGCTCCCGACCAAGCCCCTCCCCCTACCTTGATCTCAACTAGCCCAGTACCCGGGGCTGCTCCACTGGAGGTGCCTGTGACATAGCTCTCGTTCCCTATTTCTTGCAGAGTGGAGACTTCCATTGACACGTTCAGTGACCTATCTATGCTTCCAGCCGCCTCGACGAAGGCGGTTGGGTCGGCCTGGCCATAACCGAACTCATTATCGGGACGGGTTTCTAGGACGCTGCAGTCGTTGAATCCTGGATCGTTCAAGAGTTGGATATCCCTCTCAATTGAGTGAGCGGAAATGATATCCTTGAACTCTGTTGGTGTCAAATCGGGGTTTGCTTGAACCATCAGTGCTGCGATACCGGCCATAAGTGGCGTGGCCATGCTAGTTCCCGACTTGCTTGTATAACCATCCTGAGTCGCTGCGTCGGGAGCCATGATATTGGAGCCGATAGTAGCGACATCAGGCTTGACTCTGAAGTCCGAGGTGTACCCGCGACTGCTGTAAATCGCTAGGCCTAGATCCTTGTCAAGACTGGCCACTGTAACTGGTAACTGAGCGTCTCCTGGGCTGTCGATCGTGTTACAACCAGCAAGTGTCGCCCCACCGAATTCGTTACCCGCCGAGAGCGTGGTTATGATTCCCGCCTCGACGACCATATCCATCTGGCGGCTCCAAGCTGAACTCCCGTCATTGTCGATATGAACCTCGAACTGCTGTTCCCCCAAGGAGGAGGTGACGATATCGATCCCGAACTTGTCTTTATTGTCAATAGCCCATTGCGCTCCTTGCATTACATCCTCAATATCGCCATCACAACACCCGAGGATATTGATCAGATAGGCCCCTGGCGCAGCACCGACATACCTCGAACCAGTTCCGGGGTCTGTCTGCCCCCCACCAGAACCAGCGGCAATTCCTGCGACATGAGTGCCGTGGGTGCCCGAATCATATGACGTGGATGGATCTTGTTCATCATCAGTGAAAACTGCATCAAAGAAAGCAATAATCTTTGGATCGCAGTCTGCAGGAATTGGCTGTGGCTCAGGATCCAGAGGATCGGGCTCAGGAGGATCATCGATACAGGTAAACGGGTCATCGTCCATGTCGTTCAATCCCTCGTGATCACCACGAACACCAGTATCGAGAATTGCGATTACAGAGCCTGTTCCGTCTAAACCTAAGTCATTCCATACCGAATCGACCCCCATGTTGGGTACGGCTTCGTTCATGTTTGTCTCGGCCAGTCCGAGGTCCTCGATCATCACAACCCCACTGAGTGATCTGATTCCATCATCGTCCAATATTGAAGACACTGGTGAAGTAGCTGAAACCGTATTGAGGTATCCGAACCTGAAAGTAACTTCCACTCCTAGTGACTCCAAGGCGGAAATATCGGCGTCCGTTGGGTGGTGATCGTAGTCTACGAATATCCTAGCGTGTCCATCCGGAGCACGCCTCCACCAATCTCTCTTGACTTCCTCAGGTTGCTCAATTAGCCATTCCAGTCTATCGTCAATGGAGTTAGAATCCTTGTCCCTACTCCAATGTGTCCACCATTCCCAATGGATGTCTGACTCCACCGATGGGGACCACTTTCCTTCGGCATCAAAACCACCTTTAGGGATCTCTTCAACCCAGATAGAGGAAGACGCCATAGGGGCGATTAGGACCAAAAGAGCCAGAGGGAAAAACATCGAACGGCGTCCGGCCATAGGTGCTCGGACAATTGGTCATGTTTGAGATTTAGGACTACAATATTCATCAAATAACCTGAACTCCTTGCTCATCGTAGTCCCAATCCATGATTTTCCAACCCTGGTTCTCGATGTACTGAGTCGCATATTCCTTGCCATTAGGTGAGCAAAGTAATGCGGAACAACCCCCTCCGCCAGCACCTAGCGCCTTCCATGCCACAATCGATCCAGACTCAATCAAATGCATGACAACACCTCGAAACGGATCGTGTATTGTTGGATCTATCATATCGACGCCCTCGCAGACCCCCCTCAATGAGGAAACTACCAGATCTCTCCTATCCTGTTGCAAACCATTTGCCATTTCTCTAGCAGAGCTCCTAATTTTGTGCAAACCTTGGACAACTCTCTCATCCCCATTTGAATACCTAGACCATACTGATTCCTGGATTTCCCCCGAATTTCTGCTAATTCCTGAATAAGAAATTACCATGTGCTTCTTCAGCCAGTTTAGAGATGATTTCATTGGCTCGAATGGCATCCTTTCAACCGAGTCTCCAATAAAAAGAAGATGATTAAATCCGCCGATAGCGGAAGCCCAATGATCTTGCCTTCCACAGCGATTTTGTTGTGATTCAGAAACAAATGCTTGCTCGGCTATTTCCTCAGGTTTCTCTAATTGACTGGGCGAATTGAGGGCTGCCAATGCAACATTCATCGCCGAACTGGTGCCCAGACCAGAACCGCGAGGTACTGGAAAGTTGAATTCTAGGTCTGAATTTTCCCCCTCCTCAAGTTTCCTGATCGTTACTCTATGCTTTATTGCGAAGTTTACCACCTCCCCTCCGAAATCTGTAGGGTATGGGTGTACGTCAGTCCACCCTCCTGCTAAATCCACCCGCAATGGAGCCGAGGATTCCAGGGGGTCACTCACGGGATAACCCCAGAGGCTCGAAGACATCACTTTTTCTAGACCGAAAATATCGGGTATCAATGACCTCTCCGCGTGGCATGGACAATGGGGTGGGCGAGGCGATATCTGCCTTCAAATCTGGAAGGCCTGTGATGATTTACGATTCGGACTATCGAGAGATGGAAACCGACCTTCTTTGGCATGCAGCAGCAGCAACGCCAGAAGTGATTAGAAGACTCAGAAACGACTGTGGGGGCCTTCTATTCCTTGCCATAGGTAACGAGATTGGGGAAATGTTTGGACTTCCTTGGTTGCAGGATATTCACTCGCACGAGTCTTTGGTAGCAGAGAACCCCGTCTTGGGACATCTAGTAACTAATGATCTCCAGTATGACTCAAGATCCGCCTTCACTCTTTCACTGAACCACAGAGAGACATACACTGGAATTACGGATAGAGACAGATCACTAACAACGAGGAGATTCGGAGAATTATCTGGAGAACTGATCGAAAATGGAGAAGATGGGGCTAAGGCGAAGGAAAGGCTTGGGAAGGAGTTCAGAACCCCAGGACATATCCCTGTATGCAGAGAGTCCCCCGGCGGTCTAAAGACGCGTCAGGGCCATACGGAGCTTGCCGTTTCAATAGCAAGATTGGCGGGTTTGACCGCTTGTACGATCGGCGCGGAGATGCTTGAACCAGAGGGAGACGGCGCTTTATCATTGGAAGGAGCTAGGGCTTATGCGAGCAAGTATGGCATCCCCATGATTACCGGTGAGCAGATTTCTACAATTTTCAATGAAAAAGATTAGGCGAGGAATCTGAGGAGGCTGGATGATGACTAAGGTGATGGCAGTGGGTATCTTCGATTTACTACATGCTGGCCATCTGCACTATGTCGAGCAAGCGAAATCACTTGGAGAGGAGCTAGTTGTCGTAATTGCGCATGATGAAACAGTGAGGAAGCAAAAACACGAGCCAGTTACCGGCCAGGAGTTGAGGAGGAGAATGGTGGAGGGGCTAAAACCCGTAAATAAGGCAATAATTGGTAATCCCCCTGGAGTGCCTATTTTCGATATTCTAAAGAAGATAGATCCTGATTTAATCGCCTTGGGTTACGACCAGAAGCACTCTATCGACGCAATCAGGAAAGGATTGGATCAGCATGGATTCGAACACGTAAAAGTAACAAGAGTTGAAGGTCTATCTGACGATCTTGACGGAACTAGAAAGATTATCGCAAGAATCCTTGACCTTTGGCCCGGAACAGAAGGTGGACCCTACGAGGAAGATTGAGAATGTTTACTGGAATTGTTGCAGGAACTGCCCCCATAGTGCAGATTGTTGATGGGGATTCAATACGTACATTTACTGTAGATTTGAATGGATTCGATGACGATCTGGAAATAGGTGCAAGCGTATCTTTAGACGGAGTTTGCATGACAGTAGTGAATTTCGAAAACGGGAAAGTAGCCTTTGATGCTATTACTGAGACATTGGGCAGAACAACCCTTTCCAAAAGACTGGTGGGCGACGTGCTAAATGTGGAAAGGTCTCTACGCCTAGGAGATGAGTTAGGCGGTCACATCCTCTCTGGACACGTTATTGGGACGGGAGAGATTCTGAAAAGGGAAGAAGTAGGGGATGGCGTAGATTTTCTGATATCCGTTCCAGATGGATATAACCAATTTGTTCTAGAGAAGGGCTATATCGCAGTTGATGGGATGTCTCTTACTGTAGGAAAATGTGATGAAATGGGTTTCTACCTGCACATTATCCCTGAGACCCTCAGGATTACCAGCATAGGAAATAAATTCGAAGGAGATTTGGTGAACATTGAGATAGATTCGAGGACTCAGGCAGTGGTAGAGGCTATGTTGAGGATGGGTGCTGAATCTTGAATCTGGGAATTGTCTGCGGGTCTTTCCACAGAGAACAAGTGGAGAGGATGCTGAACTATGCCATTGATGAGGCCAGTTCCAAAAATTGGGAAGTTTCTGACATCATATGGGTGCCTGGGTCTATGGAAGCTCCTTTGGCACTAGATAGGATGCTCCAGAGTACAGACATACATGGAGCAGTAGTGTTGGGAATTATCGAAAGGGGGGAGACAGACCACGGCCTAGTTATGGGGCAGTCCGTCACCAAGTCAGTGATTGAACTGCAAATCAAGCACAACAAAGCGATAGGATTGGGGATCATAGGACCTGGTGCAGAACCTAGGCATATAGAGCCCAGACTAGAGCCTCATGCCAGATCGGCAGTTGGCGCAGTAGCGGCAATGTCTGAGTGAATGGTGGTATCACTCGCCAGGAAGGCGCATAGAAGGCAATTCAGTCGAAGTAGCTGCCTCCATACCCTCAACCGTGATTAGAGGCGTCAGCTTTCCATTGAAAACCCCGGATGCTCCAACATGGAGGGAGAACTTCACGGCCATTGCCTCTGGGACATCGGCTATCATCATGAAATCCATCTCGCCGAATGACCAATAGTAGGCTTCTAGGGACCCGCCCATTGCTTCTACTATCCTCTTCGCTTCTTCCTTCCTCGCCTTACCCCCGTCCTTTAGTAGACCAGCGGCACCTTCCTTAGTGTAGTTTCCAGAATACATGTATTTTGGCATAATTTAGCCTCTTGATGGTTGTTATATTACAATTTCTTTCTCCAATATGCCCAAATAGATCGGGGTGTCTGACTGTCAAGATTCAAAGGATGCCTCACACCTCGGCAACTTATGGGAGAGCACGTCAGGAGTGTGATCATTGTTGGTTCCGGCCCGGCAGGATACACAGCGGGCCTGTACACGGCTAGAGCCCTGCTGAATCCATTGATGTTCGCTGGTTACATGTCGGGGGGTCAATTGATGCTAACTTCAGATGTTGAGAACTTCCCCGGATACCCTAAGGGAATAGGAGGGCCAGAAATGATGATCGATATGAGGGAGCAGGCCGAAAGGTTCGGTTTGGAGGTTCATGACAAGAATGTGGAAAGAGTTGATCTTTCGGAACGTCCTTTTGCGGTTTGGGTCGAGGGAGAGGAGTATAGGGCCCAGTCATTGATCATTTGCACGGGTGCAGAAGCAATCTGGCTTGGGGCAGAAGGTGAGGAGGAGCAGAAAGGGCGCGGGATTTCCACATGTGCTACTTGCGATGGGGCTTTCTTCCGGGATGAGGAGATTATTGTTGTTGGAGGAGGAGATTCAGCAATGGAGGAGGCAACTTTCCTGACTAGGTTTGCGAGTAAGGTTACAGTCATCCACAGGAGAGATGTTTTCAAAGCATCTAAGGTGATGTACGAAAGAGCGGAAAAGCATCCCAAAATAGAAATCAAGACGTTCAGACAAGTGAAAAAATGGATTGCAGGCGAACAAGGCCTCACTGGAGCGGTGCTCGAGGATCCTCGAGATGGTTCGGAGGAGGAGATTAGTTGCGCTGGAGCATTCATTGCAATTGGTCACAAACCAATAACTCAATTCCTAGGTGATCAAATCGAGACTGACTCAGAGGGATACATTGTGCATAAGGAGAATACAATGACTGAGGTTCCAGGAGTATTTGCTGCGGGTGATGTAGTCGACAAAAGGTATCGTCAAGCCATAACAGCCGCTGGCATGGGTTGTCAGGCCGCGATTGACGCAGAAAAATGGTTGGAAGAGCAAGATTGAGGACCGAAGGTACCTTGATTGGACCCCCTTTCACGATGACAATGTCAAGCTACCTTAGCCAGGAGCAGAGAGATAGATATGCACGGCACCTAGTCCTCCCAGGAGTTGGTTCTGCAGGTCAAGAGAAATTACTGAAATCATCAGTTCTTGTTGTTGGAGCAGGGGGCCTCGGTTCTCCTGCACTGATGTATTTGGCTGCTGCCGGTGTCGGAAAAATAGGAATTGTAGACAATGACAAAGTAAGTTCATCGAATTTACAGAGACAGATTATTCATAGCTCATCCTCTATTGGAATTCCAAAGGTTAAGTCTGCATCCAGTTGGATTTCTAAATTAAATCCGGATATAGTTATTGAAGAAATTGAGGAAAAACTGACAAATGAGAATTCAATGGAAATAATTTCCAGATTTGACGTGGTAATTGACGGTACGGACAACTTTGAGTCTCGATATCTGATTGGTGACACTTGTGAGATTCAAGATAAAACGTGGATTTTTGGAAGTATACACAGATTTGAGGGTCAAGTATCAACATTCAATTTCAAGGGCGGTCCCAACTACAGGGATTTGTTTCCATCACCCCCACCCCCAGAATTAGCACCAAATTGCTCAGAGGCAGGAGTTCTTGGAATTCTTCCCGGAATTGTCGGCACCATACAAGCTACTGAGGCTATCAAGATCATTCTGGATATTGGAAACTGCCTGTCTGGAGAATTGCTTGTAATTGATGCTTTGACTATGGATTTCAGGAGGCTGGGCTTTTCATTCAACTCTGAACGAGAAAGAGTGACTTCTCTTGCAGACAGCAAAGAGATGGGGTTTTCGGAGATTGGGGCAAAGGATTTCTCAAAAAGAAGGAATGAGGGTTGGACTCCTTTCCTTCTTGATGTCAGACGATCGCATGAAGAACAGATTTCATCAATTGGAGGTACCGATTTGAGAATAATGCATCTAGAAATACCATCTAGATTGGATGAATTACCCTCAAAAGGTGACATTGTTGTTTATTGTCGTAGTGGGCAAAGGTCCGATGCAGTAGCCAGATTCATTGCAGATTCGGGATTATGTAATGGCATGATCTACAACCTAGTCGGGGGAATAAATTCCTGGTCGGACGAGGTAGATTCTACGGTAATTAAATATTAATGTGGTATAATTCGTAATAGTATCACTTTTAATTATGGTAATTATCAATATTTTGAGTCAATTATATTATAATTAATTAAAAGTGGTATATATTTTTACAGTATTACTTTTTATTGTGGTTAAAATTTTAATATTTTCAATTTTATACCACATATTTTGTTTATTGTGGTTAAATAAGTTAAATGTAGGCGAATATTGTTGTACTAGGCTCATTCGTGATTCGGAACAATATGGCGAGAGTAGGCATCTGGAAGTGTCCCGAATGCCACCTCCACCAAAGCTGGAAGACTAGATCGGATAAGTCAAATAAATTAGACAGAAGATGTGTGGGGTGCGGCAAAAGAGTACGGACTACCCTGCATAGATCTTCCTCGGGAAAGGGTAGACTCAGGAATGTCGAAATTTGGGAAAGGGACTCAAAGGACGTGGTGGCACTTGAAGAAGAGATTGAAAGAAGGAATCAAGGCACTATCAGAGATTCCACAATATCTGTTGACGAGTCTGGAAATGAAAAGTTTCGAACAACTATGCCAAAAATATGGGGTGCAGGGTGGATTCCTGAAAATCCATTGACTTTTCCCTCAAAACTAGATTCAAAAAGAGCCAAGGAGAGTTTACTAGAGTTTGTAGCAGAGAGGCAGGATGGGCATCTAAATTCTGTTTCAGAATGTTGGGATTCAATAAAATGTAAAGAAAAAATGACTGGTGAAGAGTTTCACGAATTCTCCATACGATTAATCGAGAAAATCGAACAAAGATACTTAGAAAGGATGTTGCATCCCACTCTATCGGACCTTACGAAATCAGAAATAATACCGATGAGACAGGGTGAGGTCTTCCTGAAGAGAAGATTGGACAGATTGCTAATCGATCTGACGCTATGCATGAGAAGAATTGCTCACTATTCTTCTATTACTGTCGAAAATAGAATAGAATGGCAAAGAAGAATGATTCGGACGAGATTGGTGGATGAGGAATTGAAGGATCTCTTTGCTAATGGGCTACCCACTCCGGATGGAGGTATTTTTGGTGGAAAAGGTTTCAGATCCACCTGGCAGGAAGGAGTGGTCGCTTGCGCTACGGCCATGACAAGAGCAGTTGACTTAACCGAAGAAACACGTCATAATGCAGACATTGTAGCTCCAATGATCAGAGATATGGGCCTAGCACTTGCAATGGGGCAGACCCCGATCGAGGTGTTCTCTGCCCAAATGGGCAAGGCAGAATCATACATGGACGGAGGCATTCAAGGAAGCGGTGGCAGAGACCTGCATATCGGGAACTGGGAGAAGGGGGTCCTTCCGCCTACTGCGCCATTGCCAATTGCAAGTGCAACTACTACCGGTGTAGCCCTAGCTGCGAGTCGACTAGGGATTAGTAGATTCCACTTAGCCCCCGTAGGAGAGGGTTGTAGTAGTAGCGGTGAGTTCTGGGAGGCCATGAATTTCGCTGGAGTTCGTGGTTTGCCAATATGCTTCATGATTCAGAATAATCAGATTGCACTAGATACTCTCAATTCTGCTCAATCAGGTGCTGAGACATTTGGCGACAAGGGGCATGCAATGGGAATTCCTGCATGGACTATCGATGGATCCGATCCAGCCCTATTCTATTCATCTACTGCAGTTGCTAAAGAGTTCGCTAAAGACGGATGCGGAGCTACGTTGATTCACGTTGAAACAATGAGGGGTTGTGGGCACGCTCACCATCATGATGACCTATACCTCGGAGCAGCAAGCGGAAACCCTCCGGGCTATGTTGATCGGGAATTACTGAGATATTGGTCAGAGAAAGATCCTCTTCCCAATCATAGGGAATTGCTGATAAAACTCGGAGTTGGGGAACAAAGGCTCAATCGAATACAGGAGAAAGAAGAGCAGGGGGTGGAGATGGCTAGGAGCGAACTAGAAAAAATGCAGTGGCCGGAGGGAAATTCGGTTGTCAAGGGGATTACCTCCATCTCAGACGCGACTAGTCATGAGAATCAACTTCTGAGGATTGATGGATCAAGGGCTAGTTTTGAGCCTATTATTAAGCCCGGGGAGCTATCAATTGAGTTCTCCGATGCCCCCAATTCTTGGACTTACAGCAGGGCAATTCAGAATGCAATGGCAGCACTAGCAGATGAATTCGGCGATCAGATGTTGTTTATGGGGGAGGACATGGAAGTAGCCGGTGCATTCGGAATGAATCTAGGTCTCAAGGCTAGGGGGCATCAATCAAAACTGCTTGATATGCCGTTATCTGAAGCGATAATTATCCACTCGGCTACAGGAGCGGCTTTGGGAGGGATGAGGCCACTAGCTGAAATCCAGTTCGGAGGATTTGCAGCTCTGGCAATGAACCCTCTAGTCAATAATGCGGCTCAATTAAGATGGAGATGGGGAGCAGAGGTACCCTTGACAGTGAGAATTCCTCTGGGTGCGAAGACTAGGAGTGGACCATTTCATGCTAACATGATTGAATCATGGCTAACTAACGATCCAGGATTAATCATTGTGACCCCTAGTAATCCACAGGATGCTTATGACTTGCTAATTGAGTCGCACCATCTACCCGATCCTGTGGTCTATCTAGAGCACATTGGCCTGTATGGTCTGAGGGGCGGGATAACCGGATGGGGGAAGTCAATCAATCAAATTGTGAATACAGAGGACGTGGCGAATAGACTGAGAGATGGGGATAGTTCGATTGGAAAAGCAGGCGTAATCAGAGGAGGAAGGGACCTCACTATTGTCACCTGGGGCGCCATGGTACACGTTGCACTGGATGCAGCAGAGAAGGTATCGAAGATGGGGATTGAAGTGGAAATAGTTGACCTTAGAACTCTGGTCCCCTTTGACTCGGAAACATGCATCAAATCCGTACTTAGGACTGGTAGACTAATCGTTCTTCAAGAATCTCAGTGGACTGGTGGTTTCGGGCATACAGTTTCTAGTAGAATTATCGAGGAGTCGTTCTGGAGGATGGAAACTCCGCCAGTAGTAATTGGAGCATTGGATACGCCAGTTCCTTTCTCACCCACACTTGAGGACCACACGATACCCAGTGTCGAAGTTGTTACCAGGCATATCGAGAGAGCATGTGCAAAATGAAATCGGCAAAATGCCTGGAAAAGAGTAAATTGTGAAGAGTCGCGGGAGTAGAATATGGATGAGACTGTGGTTGATATCGCTTTCGTCCTTGGCGGGTTTGCTCTGCTAATGTTTGGAGGGGAGGCCCTGGTTCAAGGTGCTACAAGGATATCTCAGAGTCTTAGCGTGTCGCCACTGGTGGTGGGATTCACAGTAGTAGCCATTGGAACCTCACTACCTGAATTGGCCGTTGCAATTGAGGCTATTGAGAACGACGTGCCGAATATTGCTGTTGGAGGAGTCCTAGGTTCTAATGTCGCAAACGTGATGTTGGTCTTGGGAGCAGCAGCATTCTTAGGGGCTAAATCTGATTCAGAAATTGGCGTAAATAGAGACGCTCTTGCCGTAGTGGTGGCCACCCTATTCATGGCAATATTCGTCTATTCTGGAGAAGTTCCCGTTCTAGGAGGAGTAGTGATGTTGACATGTCTGATCGGCTACTACTACTACACCTACTCAGTTGCAATTGCGGGGGACGATGCGTATGATTTCGATGACTCATGGCTACCAAACAAAATGTCCGTTGCGGTCCCGTCGTGTGTGCTCGGAGGCGTGATGATATGGTACGGTGCAGAGCTTCTTGTAACTGGTTCAACTAATATTGCTGAGACTTTCGGAGTCTCGGAGGCAGTTATCGGCCTAACGATGGTAGCGCTTGGCACTTCATTGCCAGAACTTGCTGTTACGCTTGTAGCCGGGATTAGAGGTCAAGGAGGAGTAGCTGTAGGAAATGTGCTAGGTTCGAATGTCATGAACATAATGGGAATAATTGGAATTGCAAGTCTTATAGGAAGTGGCATTCCTGTTGATGCAGAGTTCCAGAGAGACATCCTAGTAGTGATGGCAACATCGGGTTTCGTAGTATGGATGCTCATATCAGACAAGGAGTTCACGAAGAATATTGGAATAATGATGATTGCAACTTACCTATTCTACATGGCATATCTGGGCGGTTTTCTAGAAGGATTATTTTAGCGAGAGGGCTATTCTGATTTCGGGGAGATAGTGTGGAATGCGTTATTCTTGCGGCTGGTTCAAGCAGACGGCTTGGCAGAGATAAGGCATTAATCGACGTCGGTTCTGAGACTCTAATAAGTTGGTTTTCTCAAAGATTGTCGGGTCGAGTAACAAATATCACCATAGTTGCAAATGAAGGAAACTTTGGCGAGATTTCCAATATAGTTAGTGAAGCGAATGTTGTCTTAAACCCGAATCCAGACAATGGGAGGACGGGGTCTCTGAAAGTCGGAATCGCCAGTATTGATTCCTCCAGAAAAGAGGATTACAGACTGCTTGTTGTTCCCGTGGACCGCCCGGGATTCTCAGATTCTACCCTGGATCTTCTAATTGGCTCTGAAGAGACCTGCTGTCCGATGAAGGATGGAAGGGGTGGACACCCCCTGGCACTTGCTTCCGAAGATGTCGAGAAAATTAGGAAGAGTTCGCCAAACTTGCCATTAAGAGAAGTAATCGAGGCTCGTAAATTCGAGGTTCCCGACAGGTTTCTGCAAATGAACATAGATACTCCGGAGGACATTAGAGAATTGTCTGAGAAACTACAATGTGTGAATGAAGAAACTTGAAATGCACGATTTTGGAGCAGGTATTGTGAACGTCGAAGAAGTGTTTGACGGTTTGGGTCCGATCGAGCAGGCACTGTTGGCGGGCTTGTTCACTTGGTTCATGACTGCTGCAGGAGCGGGACTAGTTTTTTTCTTCCGAGAAATAGACAGAAAGGCCCTAGATGGAATGCTAGGATTCGCTGCTGGAGTCATGATTGCGGCGAGTTGCTTCGGCCTTCTTGGCCCTGCAATAGATCAAACGGATGGCGAGGGGCTTGCCAAAGTCCTTCCAGCAGCGATAGGTTTCATCTTTGGAGGAGTTTGCATGAGAGTGATTGACGCATATCTTCCCCACCTCCATCCTGGAGCCCCCCCAGAAGAGGTAGAGGGGGTGAAAACAAGTTGGCACAGGAGCAAACTCCTGATTTCTGCGATAACCTTGCACAACGTACCAGAAGGATTGGCTGTTGGAGTAGCATTCGGAGCGGCTTCTTCGGGAGAGGGGCTAGGTGCGGCTATTGCCTTGACGATTGGGATTGGGATTCAGAACTTTCCTGAAGGAGCTGCTGTATCTGTACCTCTAAGGAGAGAAGGATTGACGAAAAAGGAGAGTTTCTGGTGGGGTCAACTATCTGCGATGGTGGAGCCCCTATCTGCAGTACTAGGTGCTGCTGCAATAGTCTACATGACCCCTATTCTACCGTATGCACTTGCATTCGCTGCGGGTGCAATGATCTTCGTGGTGGTAGAGGAGTTAGTGCCGGAGGCACACAGGGGGAAGAATGGAGACATAGCCACAATGGGAGTAATGATTGGTTTCACTGTGATGATGATGCTTGATGTAGCCCTAGGTTAGGCATCGCAACCCCAAAGGATGAGTGCCCCCTCAGGTAGGACGTGACAATAGCGGTGCTATCTTGGGCCCTCGAAAGGGCAAGGTCTGGAGAAAGAGTAGCTATTGCGTCGGTTATTCAGGCTAAAGGTAGCGTTCCGGGAAAACCCGGTGCAAGATTGGCAATTGGTTCATCTGGAGCAAAATACGGAACTGTGGGCGGAGCAGGATTGGAGCTTAGGGTGGAAAAGGCACTTGGAGAAATTCTTGATCATGACATTTCATACATCAGGAAAAGAGGAGGGAGGATTGAGAAATTCTTACTGAACAGAGATGGGAAAGGAAAAGAGGTTTCTTCCCTTGACAGCCTATGCGGAGGGCAGGTGACTGTATCTATGGAGGTGATCGAGCCGCTGCCGAATATCCTGATCGCAGGAGGGGGACATGTGGGGCTCTCCATAGCAGGAACGTGCGATTCTCTCGATTGGCCGTATAGCGTATTCGATGTCAGGGAAGAGTATTGTAACGTGCGTCGTTATCCGGGTGCTAAGGAGCACTTCTGCTCCTCTGTTGAGGATTTTCTTGGAAAGGAAACCAAGGAGTCTCTAAGCCGTTTTTCTGATATTCTACTTTTGAGTCATGATTGGTCTGTTGACGAAGAGTTGCTCATAGGACTACTTGGAGCTTGCAATGAAGTCGGAAGGCCAAGGATTGGGGCTATCGGATCTAAGAAGAAATGGTCGGCTTTTGAGAAGAAGGCATTTGAGAGTGGGGTAGAGAAGTTGCTTATTGACTCCGTGAGATGCCCGATTGGTCTAGACATAGGAGCAGATTCCCCAGAAGAGATTGCAATTGCAGTTTGTGCAGAGGTTCTATCTCTGGAAAGGAAGTCCATGCTTACCTAAGTATCAAATTAGGGGTTAAATTCCGGAAGTCGTGAAGGTCCTGCCCGCTCTGACTTCTATACTCATCATTTCTGCGAGTTTAGCAGGCTGTATTGGGGAGGAGGGGAGTGACGAGGCCCCCCTAGTTATCGAGGAAAACTTCGGAGCATTCAGCGTAGTTGCTCCCGTAGATACGGGAATAAACGTATATCACAATCACTTCTCGATGAACGAGTCTTACCCCCAATGGCTTCTGGATCAACTGGGAGTGAACAAGGTTTGTGAAATAAGCAAAAATGGAACTTGGGAAGAGAGATACGAAGCCGATAGGGAGAGTTGCTGGGATGTGATTGGTTCCGGAGACATAGTGTGGTTCAAGGGCTCGAGAATAATTGGGACCACCCCCGATGATAATACCGATATTCCAATACTTGACGATCCGAGTGATGGGCACGGAACTGCAGTAACCGGGGCAGTTATTGATGCGAATCCTGATGCGGTAATTTTCTTCGTAGAGGGTTTCAGTGATGCAGCTGTACTCGCAGCTGCTAACCAACCTCTGGTGGATTTGATTACCACGAGTTTCGGGCCTATACTTTCAGTACCTGTTCCGGGTATCGAAGATGCTACTAAAGTGGCAGTAGTACAGGAAAATAAAATCCATACAGGTGCTGCGGACAACTCCCCTTCTCCCGCAGTTCAAGACTCCACAGCAGGACCCCCATGGAGTATTGGTGTTTCGGGTTATGCTGAAGAGGATGATGATCAGAAAGAGACGATGAGTGGATCATACCCTGACATAGCTGCAGACTGGACTCAAATGCTTCCCAATCATGATGATATTGATGGTTATCATCAGACCTCGGGGACCTCGTTTGCTACACCAAGGACAGCTGGATTACTCTCCAAAGTATTGGTCTCACTCAGGTCAGAATATGGAGATTTTTCCTCTGGCGCCGATCCTGAAGAAAGAATGGGGCTATTAGTGAACGGATCGAATTTTTCTCTTACCAACGATGACATTAGGGATGCATTGAATCTATCAGCATGGTATCCGTCATTTTCCACTTGGGATCCTCTATCGGGTACAACGCCAATTTCGCCTGTTGCTCCCTGCACACAAGTAGGGTGGGGAGTAGTTAACGAAAGCAATGTCATCCCCATTATCGAACACCTGAATGGGAGCAGTTCGATGTCTCAGAGACCATTCGACGTGGAGCTCTGTATGGAGTCGAATCAAGACATAAGAGAGGCATATTGGAACTAGGGTGTGCTCTAAATATCAAGAATAGATTCCCATTCCTATGAGGAAGGTGCTCCTAAGGTGGAAGGTTTCCTCACTTTGCGGGATTGACGAGATAGACGAAATGATGGAAATATGCCAGAGAATAGAGGTTCTCGGGCACCTTTCTACTAATCCTGGAGGAGTTACCCAATTGGTAGAGTTGAAGATTAACAAAGGACGTAATCTGTCTGAAATCTCAGAGTTAGAGAGTTTTGAGGTTCTCGAAACACACGAAGAGGATGAGGATGGGATACTGGTTAGTATTCTTTGCACCCATCCTCTAGCACTTTCGGCATTGGAGTTATCGAACATCTATGTCTACCCCCCCTACGGGATCGATTCAAAAAACGGTTTAGAATTCAGAATCTTTGGAATTTCTAGTTCGATACGAAGTTTCCTGGAGTTCGTTAGAGAAGTAATGCCTCCCGACACAATTAGTGTTCAGACAGTGAAGAATGGTTCTTCAAAAGATCTCGATTTCCTAACAGAAAAACAGAGAGAGGTGCTAGAACTTGCCGTGTTCAGAGGCTACTACGAAGATGGAGGAGAGGTCACATTGAAGCAACTTGCAGATGAGCTAGGAATAGCCAGAAGCACGACTGGCGAGCATCTGAAAAGAGCAGAGTCTGAAGTTCTAAAAAGAGCAGTCAAGGATTTCCAATAGTCTCACCGGAACCGAATGCTCAAAGGATGAGCTCGATTGGTCACAATGTGGTGCAGTTCCGGCTACCTATGCTACCCCCTTCCGATTCGGTCGAGTGGAATGCCAAGGTGAATGGCGATGAAGTTACTTTTTTTATCGAGAGCAATGCGATTCTGCTAGACATTTTGAGGGATAGAGTCGGAAGTCTGGGGACTAAACGCGGATGCGATATGGGGACTTGTGGTTGCTGTTCTGTACTAATTAACGGGGAGCCTAGATTGTCTTGTCTGACATTAGCAGTAGATGCGGAACAAACCGATATCACAACGGTAGAGGGATTGGCTGATGGGCACCATCTGCACCCGATACAGCAGACATTCGCCGAGTGCGGAGGCAGTCAGTGTGGATTCTGCACTCCAGGTTTCCTAGTGGTAATTTCTGCATTGCTATCTGAAAATCCCAAACCCGATGATAAAGAGATTAAGCAAGCAATAGAGGGAAACCTATGTCGATGCACTGGCTTCCAACAGATAGTGGACTCTGTCAAAGCTGCTTCGGAAATCCTAATCTCGGGAGAATCAATTAGTGACTCGACTGATTCAAAGAGCGATCCTCATCCAGGATTTGGTGGAGATTAGTATGTCTGAAAAAGAGGATACTCCGAAGGAAATAGTGGGCTACAGGCAACAACCCGGAAAACTTCCATTTTCTAGACCTGGATCAGGGGGGAAAGGAAAATTCTCTGAGACGACAGATCCAGAAATGATTCCCGAGTCTCAAGGTGGGAAGCTAGCCCAGGAATGGGGCTCGCACAGGCACGATGGGCTGATTAGCGGAAGAGTGATTGGTAAATCGACTGCCCTTGTGGATAGTTCTTGGAAGGTAACTGGGCAGGCACATTACGGAGACGACGTAAGACTCCCAGGAGAGTTGATTGGACGGATTGTACGTTCCCCTCATCACTATGCCAGGGTTCTATCTGTTGATTGCACAAAGGCCCTGGAGTTACCTGGAGTAGTCGCAGTTGCAACGGGAGATGATGCGAAGAATAGGTTCGGGGTTCTCCCTGTGACAAAGGACGAGCATGCGATGGCTGTAGAAAAGGTTCGACATGCAGGAGATCTTGTGGCATGCGTAGCAGCAATCGACGAGGCTACCGCTAGAGAGGCGGAGAGGCTTATCGAAGTGGAGTACGAATTGATTGAACCGATTCATGACATGAGAAAGGGGCTCGAAGATAACGAAGACCCCATTCATGACAGGGGACAATACCACATTGGAGATTCAAACATCCAGAAGAGAGTGTTCCAAGAATTCGGAGATATTGAGGGAATGAAAGAAAATTCTGTTGCTAGCCACAAAAAGAATTGGATTTTCGCCGGAGTGAACCACGCATTTACCGAGCCACATGCAGTAGTGGCGCACTGGGACCCGTCAGGAAGACTCACCCTATACACACCGCAGCAGGTTCCGCACTACGTTCACAGAGCGCTGGCTGATGTATTGGAGATTCCAATGCACCAAATCAATGTTCATAGGACCTTTGTCGGGGGTGGTTTCGGTGGAAAGTCTGATCCCTTCCCGCATGAAATGTGTGCGGCGATTCTTGCGAGGAAGTCTGGTAAACCCGTTCGCATAACTTTCGACAGAGAGGAGGTTTACTGGGTAAACAGAGGTCGCCATCCTTCTCGAATTGAGATGAACCTGCATGCCGATGACGAAGGAAGAATATGCGGGATAGAGACTGACGCACTAATAGATGGAGGTGCATTCGCATCTTTCGGGCATGTTACAACCTATTACAATGGAGTTCTCCATACTGCCCCCTACGAAATCGGTGCTTTCCACTACACGGGGGCTAGGGTTTGGACGAACAAACCTGCCAGTGGTGCTATGCGAGGTCATGGAGCGGTTAATTCTAGATGCGCAGTGGAAGTAGGTCTTGATGACTTAGCTGAGAAGTTGAGTGTTGACCCGATATCTTTGCGTTTAGCAAACCTTCTACCCCCACACTCGGCCACAATTACCGGATTCAGAGTAACAAGCATAGGGATGAGAGATTGTCTAGAGAGGGTCAGAGAAGAAAGTGGCTGGGATAGAAAATTCCGCAAACTTCCTCTTGGCAAGGGAATTGGAATTGGTTGCGGTTTCTTCATTTCAGGGAGTGGACTTCCTATCCACTGGGATCCGAATAAGTTTCCCCATGCAACCGTTCATCTGAAGATCGATATGGATGGTGGAGTCACCATCCATACTGGGGCCGCAGACATAGGTCAAGGGTCAGACACAGTCGTAGCCCAATCTGTTGCAGAGGTACTAGGTCTACCTCTAGATATGATCAGAGTGAAATCGAGAGATTCGGACACTTCTCCTGTGGACTTGGGTTCTTACTCGTCCAGAGTGACTTTCATGAATGCCAATGCGGCTATTTCAGCAGCTATGCAAATCCGGGATGAGTTACTTGATGCTACTGTAGAAATCACAGGGGCGGAAAGAAGTGGTTTGATTATTGGGGATAGGAGAATCTTCCTGAAGAAGGATCCAGCGGTTGGAGTCTCCTACCTCGAAGCTCTTCACAAATCCCAAGAAGATAGGGGAGCCTTGGTTGCCTCTGGAGCATACAGGACGCCCCCTATGGGGAAGATGCACAAGGGAGCGGCGGCTGGACTTGCACCAGCATACTCTTTCTCTGCGTATGTCACAGAAGTCTCAGTAGATGTGGAAACTGGACAAATAAAGGTAGACAAGGTATGGGCGGCTCACGATTGTGGAAAGGCTCTGAATCCGTTGGCAGTAAAGGGACAGATAATTGGATCTTGTCACATGGGGATGGGTCAGGTTCTATCGGAAGAAATGCGATATGGGAGAAGTGGAAATCTGATGAATCCAGATCTCCTAGATTACAAGATTCCAAGTATTCACGAAATGCCTGAAGTAATTCCAATAATCGTGGAGTCTAATGATCCAGAAGGACCGTTTGGAGCCAAAGAAGCCGGAGAGGGGCCTCTACTTCCGATTCTACCATCTGTTTGTAATGCCGTTTACGATGCTATAGGAATCAGAACCTCTGAGTTACCAATGTCGCCAGAGAAGGTATACAAAATGATTGAGAAGCGTTGTAGAGAAGAAGGGGTATCAGACCCGAATAATCTGACAAACCCCTCTCTTCAACACTCAGACCTTCAAGCAGTTCTAGAAAAAAGGGCCGACGAACATGGCATTAGAGATAAGGATAGGAGGCTTGATGAGGATAGATCGGATTATCACAATGGTGCATTATTCGGCCTAGACCCAGCTATACCTCCTGACGAAGTTGATCCGAGGTGGTCAGTAAGAGTGACCCCGGGAGAGGGATATCTGGAGTCTCCTAGATTGGCTGGAAGAGCTTGGGAGCACAAAGAAAGACGTCATGCGGAGGGTCGTAAATGAGGATGCCACCCTTCCGTGTTCATTCGCCGAAGAGTTTGGATGAAGCACTAAAAATGTCGAGAGAGCTTTCTGAATCTGGAGAGGATTTCGATTGGGTGGCTGGAGGAACTGACCTTCTTCCAAACTACAAGTGGCACATAAATGTGAAGGGGCACGTTATCTCTCTATCTTCTATCCCAGAGCTACGAGAAATTAGTGGAACAAGCATTGGTGCTATGGTCAGTATCAATGAGTTATCGGATCACGAGTCGACTCATCCTGTCTTGGCCAAGGCCGCAGACTCAATCGCCAGCGTGATGATCAGGAGGTCCGGAACCGTTGGCGGAAATATTTGTCTAGATACGCGCTGCTACTGGATTAATCAGTCGGAAACATGGAGAGAGTCGATTGACTGGTGTCACAAATGTGATTGTGGTACTGGGGCTGATTGTAGAGTTATTCCAAACCAGAATACTCTATGCGTTGCGACCTATCAAGCTGATTTAGCGCCCGTCTTGATGTGTCTAGAAGCTACAATCCACCTAGCATCCCCCGAAGGAACGCGCTCGATGCCGCTATGTGATTTCTTCGAGTTAGATGGAATGACCAGGAATGTCCTAAAAACCGGAGAAATGGTAACTCACATCACCCTCCCTGAAGATTCATCTGATTGGAGCGGAGACTACCAGAAGTTGAGGCAGCGCGAGTCGTGGGACTTCCCTGAAGCAGGCGTAGCAGTCCTCTGGAAGGGTGATAAGGAGGAAGGGCCGTCTAGTCTGAGAGTGGCAACCACTGGCCTAGAGTCGATTCCTAGTTTGCATTCAGAAGAAGCCGAAGACGCGCTAGAGAACTGGAGTGGAGCGGAGACCGTGGAAAACCTAGCAGAGTCTATTAGAAATGCAGTTAAGCCTGTCCAGAACACCTGGTTCTCGCCATCATATAGAAGGAAGATGGTGAAGGTCTTAACGAAAAGGGCATGTAGAAAATTACTGGTGAGTTGATGAGTTTGAGAGTTCGCTCTTTGATGATTTGGGCCATTCTAACGGCATCTATAGTGTCAGTCCCCCCCTCATCTGGACAGGAGTTGGAATCCTGGGAGTTAGGGATAAAATATCCAGGAGAGGACGCAACCAATTCTTTTGTCTTGTCAGACGATGGTTCGGCTAAGGTCGAGTTCTTCGTAGAAAATTCAGGATTGACAGAGATAACGGTTCAGTTTGAGTATAATATTCCGTTCGGAGGAAGTCATGAGGGTCCCGAGGAAGAGTCCATTTCTTCCGGTACGAACGAGACATTTGATCTAAAGATCAGTGGAATAGACGTACTATCCCAAGACGCTGAAAAGAAAGAGAAATTCTCAATTACAGCAACGATAACTGCTAGACAGGGCATTCCAGATCCCCTATCTTCTTCACAGAACAGAGAGGGAGACTTGGAGATACCATCAATATTTGATTTAGTCGTGGATATTTCTGAGCCATTCGGACCTATGAACTCTGGCTCAGAGACAATATTAACCGTGACCGTGAGAAATAATGGAAACGCACAGGATGGAGTAGCCGAAGTCAACGTAAGGGACGACTGCCCACTATTGACAACGGATAATGGACTAGACGCGCTTGTAAGCGGCAATATTGAGTCCGGAAGAGCCAAGGATGCTGATCTCAGGGTAACCGCATCAGAAAGCCATCCTAAGCGACACTGTGACATCACGGTTTCTGTGACATCGAAAAGGAATGGAGCATCCGGTGCCTCGGAAGACGAAGTGAGAGTTACTGTGGAGCCTCCGCCAACCGGAGATTCTGGCTCTGGGGGACAGGATAACGATGTCAGCGATACAGAGGACTCGATAGAGTCAAACCTCCCAGCTCCCGGATTGGGAGTTCTAACTATTGGACTGCTTGCAGCAATGGCTTATATCCAAAGAAATGAGAATTTAATTGAATAAATGTCGCATCCAACATGATTAGCGAACTATGCTCAGCAACATATAACCGTGATTTAATTGTCGGGAGGATGTTGCTTGGGCCTACGGCCCAACTAAAAGGGGATCAGAAACCATGGCGATTGATGACATGGATAGTGAAGCTAGATTCAACAGGAACGTTTTGTATTCCCTAGTAATTACGTCAATCCTACTCTTGGTCATGCCCATGTTCTTCGTTGTCGGAAAATCATCAAATTATTCTGCTTACGATAACGACGGCTTGGGCCAGTTATCAGATATGAGAGATACTTTCGAGGGAGAGTACGTTGAGAATAGAGACTCGGGTTACTATGTTGCTAATACTATGTCCACACCTATGCTGGTAAATGATTGGAAGGACCCGCATAGAACACTTCTGACCATAGTTGCTCCTGAGAAACCGATCGATCAGACCGAGGCAGATGAGATTTTCAGATTCGTCACTGAGAAAGGAGGAAAGGTAATCGTCGCGGCTGATAATACTCAGGCCCACAATCTAGCCATACTATTCGGAGTCAGATATATGGATGCGCCCCTGCTGGATGATAAGCAGCATTGGGTTTACACTCAACAGTCGAATCAGTTCATTGACTGGGGCAATGTCTGGAGTGCGTCTCCGGTCAATCAGGACATAGGGGATATGTCCCCTGGAGCACTGATGCAAGGATGTACTGCATTCCAGATTCAGAATCCGGACGGTCTGAACGACTGTAGGCTTCCCGTGATGTACAAGGGCCCCACAGGAATGATGTTCGAACCGACGGACAAAGATATCGAAGACCCAAATCACAGGAGAATCATGACGCTAGGGACCGCTTCTCCTTCAGCATTTATTGATCGAGCAGGAGATGGCGATCCAACTAATCCTGCCAATCCTGCGACTGGAGATCTTAGGCTAATGATGAGGTTCGACTACCCTGGGATAAAAGTCCTAGACAAAGTAGCCGATGAAGGCAGAGGGGCGTTTTCGGCTGGAGTCGGCGAGTTGGAAGTCACCGGAAGCATTGTTTTCGTAGCGGATGACGAGGCTTTCTCGAATATGCTATGGAAACTAGCAGTCGCTCAGGATCAAGGCCTAAGTCAAGACTGCTCGGCAATTGGTGATTACACGCGAAACAATTGTTGGACTCAAGAGATTCTCAATAACAATGAGTGGGATGGGAATGAGAGATACTTCAGACTACTAGTATACGATATGATGGAGTTCGATAATGTAGATCTGAATGCCCCGATTCGAACTGACCCTTCGAACTTCCAAGTCGTTTTCGACGAGAGCAGGCACGTAACTGGAATTGTCTCCGAGCCTTTCGTTCAGACTATGGGGACAGTTGTCTTGCTTACTTCTAATCAATTCCTAAAGTGGCTGGTAGTTCTGAACGTCACCCTCCTCCTACTCGTAGCTATGATGGTAGTCCCCGAAAAGGAGAATTGGAGGCATGTGTTTGATTTAACTAAATTCAACCAGCGTCCTGAGAAACTAGATCCGGCCACATATAGAGATAGGGTCAGGAAATCCCTTCTGACTAAAGTTAGGATTCACCACGACCTTACCAGAGATCAGATGGCAATGACTCCTCCGCCTGAAGTACAGGCGATGATCGGGGATCCGCGTCTCGTGGAATTGGCTTATAGCCAAAGCCGGACGTACACGCCACAAGAGTTGCGCAAGTTGATGCAAACTATTCGCCGATGGGGAAAAAATAACTAATAAAATGGAGTGAAAAAAATGAGTGAAACAGGACCACCAAAAGGGATGCAAGCGCCGAATACCGGCACACAGGATGCCGCTTTAGCCAAGAAAGCACAAGAGGCCCGTGGATCGAGCAAGGTCGACGAGGTTTTGTCTGCAACCGGAGCCATGGGGCAGGCAATCAGTACCGAAGTACAGAAGGTAATCATCGGTAAATCACACGTGATTGATAACGTGATGGTAGACATTCTTTCGAATGGAAACCTACTGTTCGAGGATTTTCCAGGACTAGCAAAGACTCTGATGACGAACACTTTCGCTGATGCCCTGGGATGCGACTTCAAGAGAGTCCAATTCACACCAGACCTTCTTCCAGCAGACATAACTGGGACAAATATTTACGATGCTAAGAAAGGCGAGTTTACCTTCAAGCCGGGCCCCATATTCTGCAACCTGCTCCTGTCTGACGAGATTAACAGAGCCCCTCCGAAGACACAGGCGGCTCTTCTGGAGGCAATGCAGGAGAAGCAGGTCACGATCGGAGTAGTTACCCACAAGCTTCCCTCCCCTTTCCTGACTATGGCAACCCAGAACCCAGTTGAGCAAGAAGGGACTTACCCACTTCCAGAGGCTCAACTTGACAGATTCATGATGAAGATGATGGTTGGGTACCCCGACAGAGCAGATGAGAATGAAATCCTACAGAGAAGGATAAACAGGAAGACTGACGAAGTCGAGGTAAACAGCATCACTGATCCAAGTATAGTAGTCAAGATGCAGAAGTCTTGCGAGGAGGTTTATGTCGATAGATCAGTCAGGGAGTATATGGTGGATATCGTAGCAAGAACTAGAGAGGATCCGAGAGTTCTCGTAGGTTCTTCGCCGAGGGGTTCTCAAGCCCTACTGAAGACTAGTAGGGCTGTTGCAGCCATGAGAGGAAGGGACTTCGTCACTCCAGACGATGTGAAGTCAATTGCAGAGTTGGCAGTGGCTCACAGAATTATTCTGAAACCAGAGCATCAGATTAAGGGACTTGAGACCGGAGAGGTCATTCGAGATATTCTACACGGAAAGAATGCTGCGAATGTACCAACGGTCTGAATGTTGAGGTGTAAAGGTGGCCTGGAGCCGAAAGTCTGCGATGTTCGCATCTCTTTCGGTTGCGATGTACCTGCTAGGACTAGTGCTGCGAAACCAACAGTTAGTAACAGTGGCAGTGGTTCTACTTTCATTCCTAACGTGGGCAGCCCTTAGGACAGCGCATGGGGATGTCGCATCCTCTGGGAGAAGGCTCGAGGAGGCAGTACTCGATGAGGGCATCCAGCTACAGAGTATTGTCGCTATGAGGAAGACCTCGTCATCAAGAGTTTTCGAGGATGGCGAGATAGACGTGACCCTTAGAATCCAGAATAGATCTGCAATTGCGAAGGTCTTGGAAGTCAGAGATAGGGTCCCCGAGGTAATGAGAATCAAGAAAGGGGCCAATTACGTTCTAATGGAAATAGGTCCAAAAAGAGAGACGGAGATTTCCTACACAATAGAGACCCCTTTGAGGGGGTTCTACACAATTGGTCCTGTTTGCATCAGGGTACAAGATGAATTGGGCCTCTTTCACAATGAGAAGGAGGTACAACTCTACGACGACTTCCTTGTTTTCCCGAAGATGGAGGACATCAAAGATGCAATGATCAAGAGCAGGGTCCCTAAGATCTTCACTGGAGCAGTGAACATCAGAAATCCGGGCGAGGGTTCTAATTTCTACAACCTTCGAGAGTACTTGCCAGGCGATCCGATAAGGAAAGTGAACTGGAAAGCGACTGCTAGACAGGACGGAAAGATGATGGTTAACGAATTTGAAAGGGATGCTGTTAGCGACGTAATTATTCTGGTTGACAGCAGGGCAGTCAGCGAAACTGGACCAGTGAGCAGAAACTCACTGGTATACAGCACTAGAGCGGCAGCTAGTCTGACTCAGCACTTCCTGTCCAGGCGCGACTCTGTAGGGCTCGTAGTTTATGGGGACGAGATTGTTTCAGTAGACAGAGATACTGGGAAGAAGCAATTGTATGTGATACTGACAAAACTGGCAGGAGCTATGGCGAAGGGGAATACTCCACTGAAGATTGTAACTACTAGGATCATGCCCCACATTCACAGAGGCAGCCCCATCATCATCCTGTCCCCGTTAGAGGATGATCCGACAATAGTCGATGCTGTAAGGGACCTGAGGGCAAGGAATTTCGAGGTCACTGTACTCTCACCTAGCAGCCTAGAGTTCGAATTCGATGCTAGGAGAATAGATAGAACAGGCTACGAGGTACTGAAAACTGAGAGGGACATTCTGATGACAGAGCTTAGAGGACTGGGGGCGTATGTCATGGACTGGGAGCCAGACATGCTACTATTCACGGCTCTGGCTGGTGCAAGAGGATTCTGAGGTGTTGCAATTATGGAAGAAGGCAAGAGTCCAGTAGATACTTCGCACCTGTATGAGGGGAAGGTGGTACGTTCATCGGCTCCTAGCAGAAAACGGGCTGCTGGAACACTGAAAGCAGACAGCGGGATACCCGATGATGCGGTTCCAGATGTCGCCATACCAAGTTGGATAGATGCTATCTTCGGAGGTCCGATTCTCGTTAATAGGGAGTTTGTATCGCCTAACAAAATGGTCCTTAACCTTCAGATGGGAGCAATAGGTTCGCTCTTGGTACTAGGATTTCTGACTTTCATGCTCACGCCTGTTTCTGGGACTGCATGGTTCGCGATATCAAACATGATCGGTCTTGGCTTCCTAGGGCTATGGCTCCACCTACTGATGATTCTAATTGGACTGATATCTGGTTTCTGGGGGGTTTGGCAAAGGGACCAAAGGGCTATACTACTGTCTTACGTAATGCTAATTCTGGTCACCATCAGGTTCGCTGGAAGCAAGGTCGAGTTTGGGTTGAATTTTTTGCCGGAGAACGAAATCATGCAGAAGTTGCTACTGATATTGTATGCAGTCTTCCTAGTCGTTTACATCGAGGTCTCTAGCGCAGTAATCCGCTTCTCTATGCTCGATACCTCGATAAGAACTGGAGAAGTATACGTGATGAACGTCAAGAGCATCACGGACAGGTATAACAGGGCACTTGGTTACACTCCTATCGTTGCAGCATTGGTAGCAACTCTAACACTGTTCATCAATTTCTTCGTTCCTCTATTCGTAGGTATTTTCGATTCTGTTGCTGCAAATCGTCTAGAGGAGAGCGTGGAGTTGACTAGCGTTTACGGAGTTGCATTGGGAACTATTCTAGTTTTCATCGTGATAGCAGGGATGTTCGCAATTAACCTCCCTCTCAGGATTCAACAGTATCTAGAAAGTCAATCCGGCTAGAGGAATCCCCCGGCAATTCCCAGATCTGCTACAACTAGCATTGCAACTGCTTCTACAACGGGTGCTGCCCTAGGCCCGATAACAGGATCATGCCTTCCGCCTACCTTCAGTGCCTGTTTCTTGTTACTAGGAAGATGCAGGGTGAATTGCTCCCTTGGTAAGCTGCTTGGAGGTTTGAAGTGCACCAAAACCCGTAACGGGGCTCCAGTTGATCTACCCCCTAAAGCCCCGTCTGCATCTCCAGTCTCGGCCCCTTCCAACTCAGGTAAATCGTGCCCTGGTGCCCACATATCGTTATTCTCTGAGCCCCTCATTCTTGATGCCTCGATTCCATTGGAGAACTCTATTGCTCTAGCTCCAGGAATTGCCATTAATGCTCTAGCAAGAGATGGCTCCAACCCGTCGAACCATGGTTCTCCGACTCCAATAGGAAGTCCGAGAATCAATAGCTCTACCACAGAGCCGATTGAGTCCTTCTCCCTTCGAATTTTTCTAATCGCTTCCCCCATTCTTACTGCAGCTTCGGGGTCTCTGCAGTTTAACCTAGACATCTCCGTTCCCTCTTCTAGAGTCTGGGAAGTATCTAGATGGATCAATGGCCTGGATGAGATGTCGCCCACTCTACTTAGATGGGCGTGGCATGACCATCCTGCTTCGTCTAGCATTTTCCTTACCTGGCTTCCTGCTGCCACTAATCCTAGAGTCAGTCTAGCTGACTGTGAACCGCCTCCTCGAGGGTCATTGGACCCGCTAGATCTGATTTCCTCAACCATATCAGCATGTCCTGGACGTGGATGATCGGGCAGGAAGCTATAGTCGGATGATCGCGCATCTGAGTTTCTTGCAATCATAAGCAATGGCCAACCTGTTGCCTTTCCCTCGTGAACTCCTGACAGAATCTCGCATTCGTCCTTCTCCAGTCTAGCTGACATCCCTCTTCTTCCAGGTTTTCTGAGAGATAAGTCGTTGGCGAGGGCGTCCAAGTCGATTTCTGTCCCTGGAGGGATTCCCTCGAAAAGAGCCCCTACACACTTGCCGTGGCTCTCTCCGAATAGCGTGACTTTCAGATGTTCGCCAAGTCCCATCCCCATCATTGCACCTCGGAAATCTCATCTTTCACATAAATGCCTGTTGAAATGACCTCTAGCCCAGATTCGGAAAATAACTTGCAAAGAGATGGTGAATCTTCCTCGTAGCATACTATAGCAATTGATGGTCCAGACCCACTAATGCCAGCTGCAATGGCTCCTGATGCGATGCTCAAATTGCAAATTCTCAGAGCCTCTTGATCATCAGTTGCTGCTGCAACAGCCATTCCATTTGATGACAATGCATCTAGAATTGAACCCCTCATTATGGAAGCTAGGGACCTCTCGAAAATCTGCTGATGATGTGAAAAGTCCTCAGGCGAAATCTCCACTAATCTTTCTCCCCTAAGTACTAGGAGTATCGAAAGACCAGGATCAATGTCTCCTTGGAGAATAATTGACTCAGACGCAGGTAGACTGGGGTCTACAAGCTTCCAGCCCGGCTCCAATGACGCCCAATTATCGTCCATACTACCAGTCTTGGCACAGTTGGCGATTAGCTGGGAGTTAGCAGCGATATCTGCGATCTCAGAGTTAGAAAGACCAGCCCAGGCGCATGAGTTGAGAGCCCTGAGAGCCGCACAAGACAATGCTGAGCTTGACTTAAGACCCTGGCCAATAGGGATTGAGCTTTCCACCTTCCATCCGAATTTGTCGGGTATTGGGAGACCTCTGTCCCTCCAGCATTTCTCAACTGCATCAAGAAGATCGTGCCTGTCACCTTCAATTTCAATCGCATCTTCTACAATCTTGACATTGGTTTTTAGTTGGATTCCTATAGAGCAACCTCTGCTCAGTCCCAGAGCATGGAGAATGGATATCGCACCTTTCGATTCCCCTTCTCCTAGCACATTCACTTTTCCACCATCTCCCCATCAAGTGCAATTCCAATATGCCTTACTCGGTCGTCTGTGAATACCGTTATTTTGTCTCCAGCCTTTGAATCTGTTACTGAAACAGCCGTCCCCTTCGGGGAAACAAATCTAACGGTCTCTGCTTGCTGGACTACTACCTGCCCCTCTTCTCCGGAAATCTCGAATTTGACAACGAGAAGGGGCCTCAATTCTATCTTTAGCCTACCTACTATTGCAGTTTCGATAGATCCGGAAGAAGACAAGATGGCTATTTCGTCACCTGTTTCTAATTCGCTCATGTACTTGGTCATTCCATCTGCCATCAGGATGTAAGAGTGAATCGCTCCAGCATTAATTCTGAATGGCCTATTGGGAACATATTCTGACGAAATAGTTTCACCATGTATTAGACATAATTTTCCAGAAATAGAACCACTGGCCGCCCCTTGACCTTCGTTTATCCTTCTTGTCAGATCTATGCATACTCTCTCACCAACTCCCGCACTTTCCATAGATAGTATTCTTGCCTCTGTAGGATTTATTTTTCGATTCTCAGGGTTTTCTTCCTTGGTCCATCTATCTCCCAAAAACTGGACTGCTTCATCCAACATCCTTCCTGGAACCAGAATAGCATCGACACCACCTCCAAGCGCAAATGCTGCTCCTGAAATTTCGATCTCTCTATCTATTGCTGCAGCAATTCTAGTCTGAGTCCCTCTTGAGCACGCGACTAGATTCTCTAGAGGTATCATTGTCCAATCCGTGCATCTGACCAAAATCCAAGGCACAAGTCCAATGAGCGAAATAGCCTCATCCTGATCAGAGGGGACGTCGATTGAAACTTCTGCAACATCATTGGAGGAACCAGTCCAGAAGCGAGAGACAGTATTTTGATTAGTGGCCAAGTTCTCTTCATTTTCTACCCAAATCTGCATCATCTCACCTCAGATGCCTAGAAGCCTCTTCTGCGCTGGCCTCGTCATGAACAATAGCCCTCAATGCTCTGATCCTGGAAGCCGGATCCTCGGAGGAGAATACGTTTCTTCCCATGCAGACTCCCGATCCTCCCGCATTAATTGATTTCTCAACTAATTCCAGAACTTTGCCGAAGTCATCGTCCTTGGGGCCTCCAGAAACTAATACTGGAATCGGAACGGAGGAGGTCACTATCCTGAAAGACTCCTCGGAGCCAGTCCAAGGAACCTTGACAACATTGCATCCCAACTCCCATGCAAGTCTAGCTGCATGAGCGACGCCTGATGTGGAGTCTGAATCGTCCAAGTGCAGGTTGCTCCCCCTCGGATAGAACATCCCCAATACCGGGATATCTTTCTCATGGGAACCTGTAGTTATTCTGGCCATCCTCTTGACCATTTCTGGCTCTGCCGGATCTCCGAGATTGACTTGCGCGGACATTGCTATTGCCCCCCTATCCAGGCCCTCGGAAGGAGTGGCCACCAGGACTTTGTCTTGAGAACGATCTCCACCATGGATGGTGGACAAGGATGCATGACAGACGAACCGACCCCATGAAGTTCTGGCGAAGTGGTGGGATATCGGCCCCTTCTGCATGACTATTGCGTCTGCCCCCCCTTCAATGACTGTATCAACAGCTCTATCCGAATCTAACAAACCCTGTTCCGGGAAGGAGGAGGCACTGTGATCCATTGGTACCCAGACCCCTCTTCCATCAGGTAGAATCGTTTCCAAGCGACCTGCTAGAACGTCTTTCACGATTAATCGCCTATGTTCCCCTCTCTTGAAGGATACCCTCTGACTTGATGAGAGTATCATCGGCGGGGAAATAGTGAATCGAAGTGGAGCGTATTCACATTTCCAAGTCTACTATTACTGGAGCGTGATCAGAAACAACAAGCCCACCTTCCCTCATTATCTCTGCTGATTTCATCAAAGGTCTTGCAACCTTGTTAGCAAGGATGTAGTCAATCCTCCAACCCCTGTCCCTCTCTCTTGCCCTACGGAAGTTGGACCACCACGAATAAGGGCCCTTGACATCCCCCACATGTATACGAAGGAGATCGGACCAACCAGATTCCAGCATCCTATCGAACCACTCCCTCTCGTGCTCCAAGAAACCCGAAGTACGCTTGTTTCCAGATGGATCCCAGATGTCATCCTCAGTGTGCGCGATATTCAGATCACCACAGAGAAGAGCGGGTTCATCGGAATCCAGGAATTTCTGGCTCCAGAGGAGCATGTCTTCAAGCCACTGATCCTTGTAGTTCTGACGCTCTTGTCTCGCTGATCCATTTGGAAGATACATGTTGACGCAACTCAAATTACCATGTTTTGTCACTAGTACCCTCCCTTCAGGGTCTCTAGTCTCATCGAGATCCGTGTCTATCCCCCTCTCAATCTCAATCATCCCGACTCTCGAGCATGACATTACGCCAGAGTAGCCCTTCTTCTCGGCAGGATGCCAAATCACGTCGTATCCCTCCGGCTCGGACCATTCCTTGGGCATCTGCTCGGGAAGTGCCCTAACTTCTTGGAATAGCATTACGTCTGCATCAATCCTCTCGATGAAATCATCTAGCCCCTTTCTATGAGCTGCTCGGATACCATTCAGATTCCAAGTTACGACTCGCATGTCTATGCGCTATTGCGATAGGTCTTTGACCTTCTCGACTAAATCCATCTTTCTGATTCTTCTCATGCCATATGGGGTCAGGATGACAGAGATGAACACAACAATCCCGATTAGCTGCATTGCTACTGCCGGATCAGCTGATACTGTCATGTAAAATGACCATTGGACGAAAGACGAGATCATTGCTTGAGTTCCGACTAAAGTGAAGATAAATGCCAATACCCCCCCAATCAGTCCTATCGCTAAGTGCTCCCCAAACATCATCCAGCCAAGCCTATTCATTGGGGCCCCAAGCACCCTCAGAGTTGCAATCTCCCTATCTCTTTCAGAGAGATTGATGATCAGGGTATTGAACAGGACAACTATGGCAATTAGGATTCCCAGAAAAAGAATGGAGCCCAAGAAACCCTGCTGCTGTTCTAGAACTGACTCGTACGAAGAAACCAGGTCTTCCTTTTCTATCACTACCAGCGAGGCGTTTCCAAGGTCGCTATCTGGAACCGCTCCATCTGGAAGGTCTATCAGAACCGATGTTGCTTCAATCCCGACTATCTTTGCCAAGTCTGATCTGTGGAAGTAAACAGTCCTGCTCATTTCTCCCTGAGTAATTCCAACGATCTCAACGGACGTGGAGGTCGACCCGAACATGAGAGTCTGGAATTCTCCCCTCTCCCATCCTAGGAAATGGTTCAGTCCTTCATCGATTAGAATCTGATTAGTCTGACGACCTTCTTCGGGCATCTTTCCTTCTTTCAGATCTAGTCGGATTAGTGCGCCACTTTCCGTGGATAGGACGTCCATCCCATTGGCGGAAATCACCCGTGAGTCATTGACTGGATTTGCTGGGAAGGTGATGATTCTCTCATGATAACCCCCCTTATCATTAACCCATTCTATTACTTCGCCCTCTCCTCCGAACAACACATTAGCCTGGATGTCCCAGTTCTGATTTTCTTCGACTGATCCCACCGTCATTTCTTCCATGGATGACATCATTAGAGTCGTGCTTCCGAAAAGCAACATAGAAAGTCCAACTGCTAGGAATGTGAATGTCAATCTTGCTGGTTTCCTGATACTAGACCTAATGGTCAAGCCAGCGGTTGCAGGAAGCCGGGAAGTGATTTCCTGTATCTTCCTGGAAGAAATCCTAATCTCATGCTCCCCCCTCATCACTTCTAGAGGCTGAAGCCTAGATGCTTGTATGGCTGGCAATATTCCAGAGAAAAGCACTACCGCTGTTGTAACAACCACTATCTGCATCACTATTTGCCCGAGTTCCGTTGGTTGGAGAATGGGTATCCCCATGAAGTCCTCGTAGAACGCAAGCATGGCGGGTGCACCCAAATAAACACCCAGAATCGATCCGAACAAAGATCCAGTGATTCCAATTGCAAGTGGCATGAGGACATAGGATGGCATTATTGCCCACCTTGGAACACCGAGAGTTCTCAAAATCGCTATCTCCCGAGACTGGGACTGGACTAGTCTTTGAAGACTAAGGAAAAGGGTGATTCCAGCTATGGCAGCTATCATCCCAGTTATCGGGATGTAAAACAACATAGCCCCTTCGGCATCGGCACGTAAGATTTCAACTGAGAAAACTTGTGAGCGATCATAAATTAGAGAAGGTGAATCTATTGAATTAGAAATGGCCTCATCTATGGCTTGAGCGATCAGAGTTAGTTCTGGACCATCGTCCTCATCTGTAGATGGAAGATTGTAAGCTGGTGTTCCCAATACGTCGATTAGTATAAGATTCGAAGAGCCACTGCTCAGATTAGCCAGTCTTTCCAGCCCCTCTGATGTTAGATACCCTGTAGCCAGGGTACCCGGTTCAGCAGGGAATAGATCTCCATCTTTTGCATAGTAAAGGTGGTTTGAGTGGAGTCCGATTCCCACGACAGTGAAGTTCATTCTACCGTTTCCGGCACCTATGGTCATGGAATCGCCCAAAGAAACCTCCATCCCCGTTGCAACACGAGCGTCGATGACTATCTCGGATTCCTCTGTGGCCATTCTACCAGAACAGCAATCGTGATCAGGCATCCAAACTCGGTCCACTAATCCCTCGTCGATTCCGTGCCACACGGCTGGGACAAGTTTCTCTTTCTGCTGCCCTTCCTCTGTAGTTTTGTGGAACATTGTTCCATCGAGCCTCAATCTGGGCTCGCATTCCTTCAGGACCAAATCGGATTCTGGCCAATTACTGGTAATATCCTCGCAAAGAGAGGCTGAGATTTCTCCGTCCCAAGTACCACTGGGATTCTCTATCCACAAATCTGGAAGATTGACTCCTTTCTCGGAGTCCTCGTAGATTTCATCATACATCCCAGAAACGGTATGCGCGTAAGCTGCGAATGAAACCCCAGCAAAGACTGCCACGACCACCATAGCCACAACTGCAGCGAGTCTGATCTTTGATCTCATCATACTTCTGGCCAGACGCTTGTTTAGTAGGTTGAGCATGTCCTCACCTATCCTACTATATCATCGGAGATTATTTTCCCACTATCGATCCTTATGACTCTTGTAGCGAATTGGACCAGGGACTCGTCATGAGTGACAAAAACACATGTGATGCTCTCTGACTCACACGCCTTGACTAGGACTTCCATTACAACAGATGATGTCTGTGAGTCCAGATTGCCCGTCAACTCGTCTCCAAGAAGGAGGCGTGGCCTCTTTGCTAGGCTTCTAGCTATGGCTACTCTCTGCTGCTGACCCCCACTGATCTCTGCTGGGAAGCGATCTACCTCGTTTTCCAATCCCACAAGTGCCAGTAGACTACGAGCTCTAGCTTCGTCCCTACTTCCTGCCAACTCCTGAATTAGTAGTAGATTCTCCAAAACAGTGAGATCCTGGAGTAGATTAAAGAATTGAAAAACATATCCAATGTTCTCTCTTCTGAATGTAGTCATCGCCTCTGATTCGTTCGTTGGAACCCTATTTCCCAAGAATTGGTATTCTCCAGATGTCGGACTGTCAAGTGCAGATAAGCAGTTGAGAAGTGTGGTCTTTCCAGACCCGGATGGGCCCAAGAGGATGATTCTTTCACCTTCATTTATTTCTAGATCTACCCCGTCTAGTGCTCTTACCGTCTCTGAAGCCATTTGGTAGTGCCTCTCCAACCCATTGATTCTAACAAGTGTCATGTTCTCACCGTACTTTCGAGTTTGCACGTATTCAAAATGGCTTCTGGACTATGAATCTGAAGCACCGGCGAAAAAGGCCATTGAGTCCCTGAACAATTCCTCCCTCCTGAACCTCTTGTTATCCCTGATCTTAAGCCATGTGAATCCAACTGCTAGTAAGATAATGAAAGGAATGAATGCCTCTGCATGATACTTCTCCATCACTTCGATAATCCCTCTAGCAGTATATGCCCATGTAATCGAGGCTGCTGTTCCTCCGATGAAACATGCAGCCAGAACCCTTTGGAATCTCATCCTGGCCACCAATCCCAGCATAGCACCTACCAAGACGCCGCTAGCCATGAATGGAATCCAGACAAAAACGATTAGTCCCCAGAACCCATACTTATCGATTCGCTTCCTATTCTTGTGGGCAACGTACTCCACTGATGACAGGATGTCCCCCATGAATGGGTTTTGAAGAAGGGCCCCGGGAATCCCCCCTCTCTTTGCCACCATGGCCTCTCCTTCGTGTTCTTCGTTTCCCTGCTCGACTCTTCCAGCGACCGCCCTGTCTCCTAAAGTTGATTTTTCGTTTCTCGCACTCACTACTAGGGTCCGATCTTCCAACAAAGACTCTAGATCTTGTCCTAGCTGTTTCCTTAGATCTCCTTGAAGGTGCTGATAGGTTGGTTTGAATAGGAAGTATGCGAACCTAGTTACAGGCCTGTAAATCACTCTGACGAAAACTGCATCCTCATCGGCCAATATTGCTGACCCGTAGTCAGCTACGTCATGCTTCCTGAACCATCTGGACATGCTCTCTCTGAATGCCTCCTCAAGTTTGCCGAACTGGCCCATTGAGGAGAAGAAGGAACTGTAATCTTCAGAAAGTTGGACTTCGGCTAACTCACTAAAATCAGTCATTTCTCCTGATTCAACTTCTGAGTCCATGCACACGGTCTTGATCTGTAGAGGCCTCATCTCTCCGAATATCCGAAACTCATTCAGAATGTCCTTGATGATCGTTCCCTTGACATCGATGGGGTTGGCAAGGGTCTTCCTTGAGGTATGATATTGTAGGAAAACATCTACAGAAATAGCGCGATCCTGTACCTTGATCGATGATAGATTTGGCTTGATGTGTAGTCTCTTGGATGACTTTTCTATTGTCCGTACGATTAGTCTGTTCATTTGCTCACTTGTTAGGAGGTCATCTGTTTCCCTGTGATACAATCTGTGCATGAGAGGGTACTGGACGCATAGGAAGAATACTGACATCCCTAGAGAAACCATGGCCATATACCAAGGAGGGACCTCTGCATTACCGCCAGTGAGCATTGCTGTCTCCCTGCCACCGACCCACTCTGCCCCCATGAGAATCCACCCCCAAACACCCATGTCCTGGATTGTCATACAGGCTCTGGTTTCTTCATCTGACTTCTCCATGTTCCTGTGAGTCTCTCCAGACCCGAACAAGGATGAGGAGGAAGTGGTATGCAATTCGATTTCGAGGTTTTTAGACGAAATAACATTTCCTAGATTGACGACTTCCTGCGCTATTTCTTCGTCGGACCATACTCTGGAGTCACTATCTGAAGACACTATCCCTATTCTCACAATATAGCTGCCATCTTCCAAATCATCGCTCTTCAATTCTATTGAAAGGTCACCCGTTCCGGATTCGCTCAATGTCAAAGTTGGATCTCCTTCTATGCCCCCATCTGATACTACTGACGATTCGTTCCATACTGCTACAAGAATCGCGAATGTCGAAGAAGGTTCCAAGTTGTGACTTTCTATCTCTAGATCATCCCCCTGCACCCAGGTCTTTATCCAGACTTCTCCCCTTCTGTCAACGCAGTCATTTGGATCCAGAGGGGTTCCGGACAGAGTATCATCAATACTGATCGAGTCACCCAGAATCAATCCAGATGAGGCTAGGGTAATCATTCCGAAGAACACCAAACCAGTTATCACCCCGAAAACCAGGGTATAATCATCGAATGTCTTAGGAACCATGGTATTCACTAAGAAGCTCTTTCCGGGATTTTCCCTCCTATCCCTTATCCTGTCCAGCTCTTGGTCTAACTTCACAACATAATCAGCATCATGAGTAGATGCCTCGTCAATTGTTTCATCCACATCATTAGTCGTCGAAGAGAGGTCATCTTCAACCATTGGAAGCAGACGTATGGGGCTGACATATGTGATGTTTTTCACGGAAAATCATGCCTCTCAAATTGAGAAATGAAATCAAACCCATGGAGACTGAGTGTAAATTTAGGAACTGTAATTTTAGGCAATTTTAATGTCCTCCTACTACGTAGGAGGATTATGTCTAGTGGCAACGCGAGGGGTTCGGGGCTATCCCTTCTGCTAGTCATGCTGATGATTCTCCCGAGCTTTCTGGCTATTGCGGTAGTTGGAGAGCAATCTGAGAGAGAAGAGTTCGGATTGCAGAGAGGCACCATTGAGTATCCGGGTTTCTTCCCTCTTGATCCCGGGGCGGTTAGTTCAGATAATCCGGCTCATGGATGGATTTGGGACAAAGGGAATATCGAAACGGCCTCACTCGCCTTTCGAACGGCCTCCTATGTTCCTATTCAAGAATGGACCCAGAGAACAGGAGAAGGTGTTATCTCTGGATGGCACACATTGGGACGGGATTATCCCATCCCCTCGGATTGGATTTCGAATCTGGAAGAGGAGGGGATGGAGTGCAGAACCTTCTATGCCCCGGTGGGACTCCACTGCAATGTCCCCAAGTTGTCACCAGCAGAACTGATGGACTTGGGAGTGATCGGGGCATTCAGACTAGCTGGAACAGACAAGATGTCTCCTGGGGCCATCGCTATCGCGAATGGTCTCGAGGGGGGGCTGGCGATAAGGGAAGGGGATGATTATGCAATGCTCGCGGTTCTATCCGGTTCAGGGCATTTTGAGGATCTCATCGAGACTGGGGTTGAGGTTCAAGACTACAAATTTAACCGATTCGTGGACCTACTAGTAAGCCCTAAGGAAATCGAGATGCTGGTTTCCAAGGACTTCGTAGAATGGATCGAGCCAAAATATCCTGCTTCTCTAGACAATGAGGTAGCGGCGACCATTAATGGCGCCGAGTGGGTCAGTACTCCCTCAAACATGGCAGGCAATGGGGGTGCACTATCTGGTGACGGAGTGATTGTTGCTGTGATGGACTCGGGTCTCGATAATGCTGCTGAGTGCAACGGAATTTCACATTGCAACAGTGTTAACTCAGGAATAAACGCTGACTTTTCAGGGAGGATCAGAGGAGTGGTATCCTACGCAGGGTCCACATGCGCGACCAAGGGGGGTTGCGGACCTGATGACAACAATGGCCATGGTACTCACGTTGCAGGATCGGTCCTCGGCGATGGAAGTAACTCTCCTGTGGGGTGGGATAATGCCGGAATGGCTCCCGGGGCCCAGCTATTCATGCAGTCAGTTGGCTGGAAATCAACTGACTCTGCCCTCGCCCCTCCATCTTACGGAGATGGATTCCAGGAGGCATACAATGCTGGTGCGAGGGTCCATACCAATTCTTGGGGAACCCCTCCGGATTGCGCCACCGAGGGGAATCTTAACTCTGGCTTATGGTGCTTACAACTCTACAGTGCCACTACTGAGTCCCTGGATACAGCAGCACATCAGTATCAGGACCTCACTATCCTTTTCTCGATGGGCAATGATGGAAGGGACTGCGTTGGCTCGTCCTTCGCTACTGATGAGTCTGACCCGGATGGAGACGGAACTCACCAGTTCCCGGCGCACCCCTATTGTGCTAGTGGGAAGAACGGCGAGATAAATTTGGGGATTCTAAACCAACAGGCTTCGGCCAAGAACATAATCTCTGTAGGAGCTTCTGAGACTCAACGGCAGGGGACAGGACTGAATGTCTTCGACACATATTATGGAGGAGCATTCTATGGTGCTCCCATTCTCAACGAATACGATTCAGATGATCCAGACGGGGTTTGGGGCCGTTCTAACAGAGGGCCGACTTCAGACGGGAGGATAAAACCGGATCTGGTCTCCCCGGGTTCTTCCATCGTCTCGGTGAAATCCTCACAGAAGACCGATCAGAGAGACCTAGCAGACGGGTACTATACAGTCAAATCTGGTACTTCTATGGCAACTCCAATTACAGCTGGATCAGTTGCCCTCCTCATCGAGTATCTGAATAACCATGGATACGATTGCAACCTTGCAAACAGTCCGTCTAGCAACAATTGCCCAGATTCGGCCCTGATCAAGGGCATCCTAAGCGCCTCATCACATGACATGGTGGGACAATACTCCAGTGGAGGCGATGGAGAAAATGGAGCTGTGGAGAAGGCACCTAACAACCATGAGGGTTGGGGGAGGGTCGATCTCGAGAGAGCTGTGGGCAGTGCGTTCACTAGCGGGATAGACATCACTACCTCGGACAGTCACTCGTTCAAACTTAGTGTACCGGATTCGGGCATTGGCTCACTCAGGGTTGTTCTTTCCTGGAATGAGGCCTCGAATGGCGCTTCCGCTGGAACGCAACTGAGGAATGACCTTGACATCCATCTAAAGAGTCCGACAGGAGTTCTACAAACATACACTAATGACGATTTCAACAACCTAATCGGAATCTCAGTCGATTCCCCTGATGCAGGAGACTGGGAAGTAATTGTAACCGGAGTCAACGTAATTGATGGGTCCCAGAAGTATTACCTGGCTGCTAGTGATGGGGTCATATCCGATATGAGGCATCCAATCTCGGATGGTTTTAATCAGCCGGGCTTCCAGTCTGGATCAATCTTCACTGAGACTACGATATCCAGCGGAGGTGATCACATTTGCACAATTCTGGGAGACTCGGAACTCCAATGCTGGGGCGACAACGCATTCGGCCAGCTAGGCGATGGTACCACAGCAGATAGGCAAATTATGACAGCGGTGGGATTGGATTCTGCTAGGACTGCAGTTTCTGTCAGCTCTGGAGAGGATCACACCTGTTCGATCCTGGATAACGGAGAAATTCAGTGCTGGGGTAGGAATAACTTCGGTCAACTGGGCGATGGGAGCAACTCCCACTCCAGCACTCCTGTGGAGGTGACTCTGGGAGAAGTTCCTGTCCAATTATCTGCTGGGGACTGGCACACTTGTGCAATTCTAGACGATGCGAGCCTGAAGTGCTGGGGCAGGAATAACTTCGGCCAACTGGGCGACGGCACAAACTCAGATAGTAGCACACCAGTGACGGTGAGCCTTCCAGGGGAAAAGTTCCTAGCCGTTTCTGCTGGTTCCAATCACACATGCGCAGTTTCGGACAGTTGGGCAGTGAGTTGCTGGGGGTCTAACCAAAACGGGCAATTGGGAATCGGCACTACGGTTTCTTCCAACACCCCTTCTACTGTGACCGTCGGAGGGAGTGTCGTAGCAGTCTCAGCAGGAGGATCGCACACTTGCGCTATACTGGATGGAACAAGCGGAGGCGATGTGAAATGCTGGGGCGACAACGCATTCGGCCAGCTAGGCGATGGTACTACCACCCAGCAGAACGACGCTTCTACTGTCACATCCCCTGTGACAGGAGCAATTACAATTGATGTCGGCAGAAGCCACACCTGCATAGTGGATTCCAGCGATTCCGTACATTGCTGGGGAGGAAGCGACAAGGGTCAAGTTGGCGATGGTAGTACCTCTGCTGGGATTTCTTCGCCCACTGCGATTACATTGGGACAGAATCTAGGGGCGATATCTGTTGCCTCCGGAAAATCGTACACTTGCGTCGTAGGAAGCAATGACCTACCCCGATGCTGGGGGGGAGTAGGTTCCGATGCACCTCTGGGAGATGAGCCAACAGAGTTCTCAGGAATTTCCAGATGGAGTTACATCGGATCCTCTGAGAGAGACTGGAACAACAATGGCGATCTGAATATTTTCGAAGTTGGAGTAATGGGTGACGGAGACAAGGATGGATTTCCCTCGGGGAGCGATAGCGATGACACCAATCCCACAGTTGCTGCTAATTGCAGCCCGGGCAACTATGGAAGATTCGCCTGCAGAGAGGCTACTCCTGGATACTATGTCAGTGGCAGTGGCAATACTGTGATGACCCCTGCTAGCCCTGGCCACTACGTAAACTCGGAAGGAGCGATTTCCCAGACTCAATGCCCGATTGGAAAATTCCAGGAGCTTACAGGACAAACATCCTGCGAGGATGCTAGGCCGGGATATTACGTTCCCGGACTCGGAGCTTCTGAAGGCACCCCATGCCCGGCTGGAAAGTACAACGACCAATATGGAATGACCTCTGACCTGGCTTGTCAGTGGGCAGAAGCAGGGCATAGCGTCCCAGTACTAACACAAGTGTCTTCGGGCGCCTTCCATTCATGTGCAATTCTAGACGATGGTTCAGTCAGCTGCTGGGGGGAGAACAGCAACGGGCAACTCGGTGATGGCACTAGAGATTCTAGCCTGGAGCCTGAGAGAGCCTCGATGCCACTAGGAAGAAAGGCCATCGAGATTTCCTCTGGTTCATACCACACCTGTACTTTGTTGGATGATGGTTCGATCCGATGCTGGGGCGACAACGCATTCGGCCAGCTAGGCGATGGTACAACGATAGAGAGAACAACCCCTGTAACAGTTGATCTCGGGCCTGGCATGAGTGCTACAGGAGTCTCATCTGGAGAGTCCCACACATGTGCCGTGCTTAACGACAAGAGTGTGAAGTGCTGGGGACTAAACAGGAACGGCCAGCTAGGCGATAACTCGTTTGAAGACAGCCTAGCCCCAGTTCATACAGCCTTTGAGGGGATCGAAGTCCTTGAGATATCATCGGGTTCTTTCCACACCTGTGCAATTACTAGCGATAGGAGCGTAATGTGCTGGGGAGAGAATTGGAATGGTCAACTCGGTGATGGAAGCAACTCTGACAGAAATACACCGGTTCAGGTAACGGTACCCAGTAACAGCAGCGCAGTAACCATAGATTCTGGCGCATTCCACACTTGCTTGGGCATGAATGACGGGACAATGTTCTGCTGGGGTTACAATGAGTACGGACAACTAGGAAATGGTGCAACCTCCGACTCAAACGCCCCTCAGCCATCTCCTCTGAGTCCTGATCTTCTTCTGATGCAAGTCGGTGTCGGACTCTTCCACAGCTGTGGGCTTTTCGATACAGGTGAAGTCGCCTGCTGGGGGGGGAATAGCAACGGGCAGCTAGGTGATGGGACCCAGACCTCCCATTCAAGTCCCGAGATAATCACCTTGAGCACAAACGCCTCATCAATAGCAGTGGGACACAGGCACACCTGCGCAATTCTGGACGATGCGAGCCTGAAGTGCTGGGGGGCTAACGAGTATGGACAAGTAGGCGACGGTTCCACTTCAGATCTTGATTCCCCTGCGTCTATTGATCTAGGTCATGGCTCGAAAGAGCAAGTTCCCTGTCCCAGAGGATCATATCAGCCACTCCCCGAGAAGACAACGTGCATTCTATCAGACAGAGGGTTCATGGTCCCATCAACGGGTCAGACGGATCAGGTTTCTTGTCAAGCTGGTTACTACTCCAGCCTTAGGGGCCAACATGCGTGTACACCAGCCGCTAGGGGTTTCTACGTTTCAGGAAATGAGGCTACTTCCCAGACTCAGTGCCCATCGGGGCAATCAACCCTGAGTGAGGCATCCACTTTCTTCGATGATTGCTTCTCAGACTTCGATGCGGATGGAATACCCGACCAGATAGATGAAGACGACGACAACGATGGAGTGCCTGACCAGGACGACTACGACCCACTAGACCCCGAGGTATCCTTCGACTCGGATGGAGACAGAATCCCAGACAGCATCGATACAGATGATGACAACGATGGAGTGAATGATACTGAAGACCCCTTCCCAAATGACCAGAACGAGTGGGAGGACTTCGATGGGGACGGAATCGGAGATAACTCGGACGATGACGATGATGGCGATGGGAGGCCAGACTCCTTCGACGTCTTCCCGAACGACCCCAACGAGTGGTCTGACGCAGATGGTGACGGGTGGGGGAATAACGTAGACCCTGATGACGACAACGACGGTAGGTGCGATGACACCACGTACCACATAACAGATGAATTTGGAGCATTAGTGAGCAATAGGGGGCCAGACCTGGACGGGGACGGAGCGCCCGATTGCCTAACCTCTGCGAAAGGAGACGAGTTCCCACTAGATGCAAATGAGACCGATGACACCGATGGGGACAGTATCGGGAATAACCAAGACACAGACTGCGATGGGGATGGTTGGCTCAATCCTGTACCATGTAATAGCCAAGGGAGCGGGGAGGACGGCACTGATGCCTTCCCCCTAGAAGCGGACAAATGGTCCGATTCTGACGGAGATGGGTTTGCGGACCAGGGGAGCAACGTGGATGCCTTCCCTGATGATCCGAGTGAGTGGTTGGATACCGATGGAGACAGTGTTGGAAACAACGCAGACGAGTGCCCGTACGAGTTCGGCATCAGCTCTCAAGACGAAGACTTCATTCAGATTCTTGCTTTACCTGGAAACGACCTTGGGTGCCCCGTTCAGACGATAATCGGGGATGAGATAGTCGCAGATGTCGGAGAAAGTGAAGATGATGGATTCGAAGGAGGAGATGACTCACTCGACTTTGATGGCGATGGAATCTCCGATGCATTCGATACGGACGATGATGGAGACGGAATTCCAGATTTAGAGGATGGGGTACTAGGCGATGAGAAGTGGTCCAAGGACCCATTCAGGCCCTTCACAGGAGAAACCTGGGCAATTCTAGCAGTTTCGGTATCCTTCATTGGAGTGATAGCCTACCGTTCTGCTGGTTGGAAGAAGAGGGGGATAGCCAACATCCGCTCTAGAAGAATAAGAATTCAGTGATGGTGGTGCAGGGGGCAGGATTCGAACCTGCGAAGCACTACGCACAGCGATCTGAACGCTGCCCCTTTGACCGCTCGGGTACCCCTGCTGAGAGTTCGCCCTACACATTCTAACTTCAATGCAGCGAATGTGTTTTTTTGGTGCAGGGGGCAGGATTCGAACCTGCGAAGCACTACGCACTGGGACCTAAACCCAGCCCCTTTGACCGCTCGGGTACCCCTGCTCCAACTCGTGCGAATAATTACCCACCAAGAAGGCAGCGCTTCCGCGGCTCTGCCCCCATAGGGTCATAACAGAGCCTATGCGCCCGCCAAAACGGCAAAAATGGCACGAATAGGGGTTCTCGGACTAGGCAATTGGGGAACTGCCCTAGCTCTAGTATGGTGCAAGGACGGTCATAATGTGCTAGGATGGACCGTGGAGCAAGAAGTATACGAGTCGATGATGACCTCGCAGGAGAACCAGAAGTACCTACCTGGATACAAGATTCCAGATCTAGACTGCACCATGGAGATTACAGATGTAACCGAGTCTTGTGAGATTCTGGTACTGGCACTTCCCAGCTCAGTGATACTGGAAGTGGTAGACATGATTATCCCAAGTCTCAGACCATCCCACCTCCTTGTAGATCTTGCAAAGGGTCTCGCACCTTCTACCGAAGGAGGCACGGGCATGATTTCTGATGCAATAGAAAGGAGACTCTCTGAAGCTGGAATGACGAATCAGGTAGTTGTCATGACAGGCCCTACCATCGCTCCAGAAGTAGCCAGGGGAGTGATAACCAATGCCCTAGTAGCTTGTCATGACACTGTAGTAGCGAAGAGAGTAGCAGATAGGCTTTCTACGGATTCTCTAATCCTGACTCCTGCTGGCGATCCAGTGGGAGCGGAGCTATGGGGCGCGTACAAGAACTGCGTCGCCCTAGCATGTGGACTTGTTGACGGACTCAAAGAAACCATCGGAGGGGACAATCTGAAGGCTGCAATGGTACTTTCCGGTTACAGCGAAGGGTTGGTACTTCTTGGTGAGATGGGGGCAGACCCCAATACAGCTTTCGGACCTGCTGGAATTGGCGACCTCTACGTTACAGCGACTAGCCCGCGGAGCAGGAACAGGACTCTCGGAGAAATGCTAGGTTCGGGAATGACTCTGGAGGAGTCACTAGAAGAGATGCACATGGTTGCGGAGGGGGTTAGGGCGACCAGAATGTTCCTCGACAGATCCGGAAGGATGGGTCATCGTACTCCCTTCCTCAGTACACTAGGTAGTCTATTGGATGGTGAAATAGAAGTTGAGGATGCGGTAAGGAGAATGGCCGGAGCTTACGAAGCAAGATGAATAAAAATCTCGTTTAATCACTGGATTTCCTTCATTAGACTAAGCGTGTTTAAGATCCAGTCCTGAACATAGTCTTCGTAGTCAACATCACAATCTATTCGTTCGACGACTCTGTTTCCACCCTTCTTCTGGAGAATTTCATCCCACTCCTTTCCAGATTCGCAGAAGAATTCGAACGCAGTGTCTCCAAGAGCGATGACAGCAAAGTTCACCCCTTCCAAACAATCATCTTGTGATCTTTCTACAGAGTCATACAAGTCTTGGGCATTTACTGGCTGTTCACCTTCGCCCCATGTACTGCATACCACAATCAGCCTCTTTGAGGAAGAGATATCCTTCAATGAAATATCCTCCATATCCATCACTTTCGGATTAAAATCTAGGTTTCTTGAGAGATGTCCAGCATCTTCAGCAAGTTCCTCGGCATTTCCAGTCTCGGTCCCAAAGATTAGGAGCAAATCGCTTGCAGTCATTTGCCTCACAGCCCCTCCTAATCGTGACCAGACAGAGTCTGCTTTCAATAATTGTTAACAAAGTTTGAAAGTTTATCGAAGGAACTGGATTCTATCGAAAAACAATGCTAGATACAAACATGTTTGAGAGTAGGGAAACGTTCGACGGTACATGCGAAGAGCCGGTTTGGCCTACTTAGTTGTAGGGTTGTATATTCTAACTGTAACTTCGGGTTGTATTTCGTCAATGGACGAAGATGGAAATTCTGATACAGAAGTTTCCTATCCTTCAATTTGGGACAGACATTCCTTGGAATGGCAAACAAATCATACCTTCTCATTCCTTCTCGAGCCAGGTCCATTCTACCCACTAGACGTGCAAGAGGCATTCATCGAAGTGGATACAAGCGAGGTCTGGGAGGTGGGTCCCTCTGTATCAAGTGTCCACCTTTCCTATTGGCTCCCCAACAATACGATAGTCGGTGAAAAGGTACCAGTAATCGCCGTAATTAGCCCATATTTCTCGTATGGTCAGCCAGGGGACGAGTCTGGGGCCACCAACGTCGTCGGATCTGGGCGTGGAGAGTTTATCTTCGAGAATTTCATTCCTCACGGCTATGCATTTGCCCAGGTTAGTGTGTTCGGAACCGAGCTTTCTACGGGATGCTTTGATTATCGGGGTCTTGGAGAGGGACTAGGCATCCACCATGCGGTGGAATGGCTTGGGACTCAGGAGTGGAGTAATGGAAATGTTGGACTCTATGGAAAATCTTACGAGGGAGCAACACAGTGGGAGGCTGCGGCAATGGGTAGTGAGTTCCTCAAGACTATAGTACCCGTCTCTGGGACTACAGCCCTGCATCCGCTTCTGTACAAGAACGGAAGTGCAGAAGCCAGAAGTCAAATTATGCATATGAACTATTTCTCGAGTACTGTCGATTATAATGAGGACGACTTGGATAATGTTTGTCCAGATATTGCGGAGGGACTCTTTGCAGGGCCAGTCACTTACATCGCTGGCGAAATGGACCCTTACATGCAGAACTACTACAATGACAGGAGTCACATTGACAAGGCCATCAATAATTGGCAAGGTTCGATATATTGGGTACAAGGAATGCAGGACTGGAACGTTGATCCCCACCAGGTATTTGGCGGCCCTCCTGGGATAAACTGGTATCAGGAATATATTGACGAAGGTTTCCATGTAAGGGGGATGTTTGGTCAGTGGGGCCACCATTACCCGGATCAGGTCTCGAGTCATGATGGCGTGAGCAGCGGGAATGGTTTGGAGGCTAGGGGGAATATGACTAGATGGGACTGGGCACAGGACCTCTTCGAGTGGTTCGAGTACTATCTCAAAGGAATTGGACCAGAACCTGAGCAGATTGTCCAAATCCAACGCTCGGATGGACAGTGGAGGATCGAAGAAAACTGGCCCCCAGATGATCTTGATTGGATCGATATCCCACTGGGGGACTGTACTAATATGGGAAATTCATGGGTAGGGGGTGCTCCAGTGATTGGAGGAGCTAGCGAGGTGATTGTTGAGTGTCCAGCATTTGATTTCGACATACATATCTCTGGTTTGGTTAGACTTCACCTACTTGCAACATCCGTGTTTGATGGAGGGCAGGTCTTCGTTGAGATGCAGGATTCTTCTACTGGAGTTAGGATTGGTCACGCAACAATGGACATTCGTTACCATGAAGGAGGAAACGAGCCAACTGGAGTTATTCCAGGTGAGACTGTGACAATGATGATGGAATTTCAGGGGCTTGATCATTTGCTTCCTTCTGGACATGGAATCAAACTGGTAATGACTACATCTGGCAAGGACTACTTGGCTCCGGCTTGTGGAGCGACATGCCCAGTACATGTCCACATTACAGATGACAGTACTTTTTCCATACCATTCATTGAGAGCGATAGTACTAGTGTACTAATTACAGCACAACGAGAATAGAATTTCTGATATTTGATATCAGACAATTTTTGTTGATTACGAGGTATCTTGATTTCCCTCACCCTAGTCCGATATGCATGGGCGTAGGTGATCTAACTGAGTTTGAATCAAGGCTTCTCAAGTGGATTTCTGCATCTGACTTCGTAGAGGTGGCATGGTCGACAAAAAGAGCTGCTGATGCTTTCAAGGTAGAGGAGAAAGAAGTCTACGAAGCCCTTGCTTCTCTAACAATGAAGGCTAAGGATCACATTCAGATATTCTATGACGGCGGTTCAATAAGGATAGTCGCAGACTATTGATCTATGTTTCACGGGACTCGAGAATCCATTGTGGGATGAAAACTGATATCCATTTTGGTGGATTTATATCTCCTTCATCGTTGAAGAAGGAACGCGCATATATTGAAATGAAATCAATTACAATCACAACTGAGAAGATGATGATTAGGTAGGCGAATACCTTGTCATACTGTAGAAATTTCAGATAGAGGTTGATGTAATAACCAATTCCTCCAGCACCGACAATCCCAATCACGGTCCCATGCCTTACGTTATATTCGAACATGAATATCGCTTGTGAAATCAAGTTGTTTGCCTGCTCTGGAATTACCACACCTATTGCTTTCTCAATCTTAGACAGGCCCATCGAATCAGCTGATTCTAAGGGGATGTTGGACATTCCCTCTATTGACTCGTACTGAAGTTTACCAAGGTAGCCAATAGTGTAAATTGTCATTGCTAGAATTCCTGAGAGCGGTCCGAATCCAACTAGGATGACGAAAAAGATAGCCCAAATTATGCTAGGTAGACTCCTGCAAGCAGCGAGAATAAATCTGGATGGGAAGGTGATAGATCTAGAATTCAGGTTTCTAGATGCCAAGATAGAAATTGGAAGTGAAACCATTGTTCCGAATACTGTAGAAATGAATGCTATCTTTATTGTCTCAGTCATTCCAATCCAAGCAGTAGAACAGGTAAAATCGAATGGTGGATATGCTGTGCATACTGGATATGCTTGGGGCTCTAGAACTGTCCAATCTGGCGGCCACAGTGATTCATTGATGAACACGATTAGATTCTGTCCCCCTCCCGATAACCTTCCCCAATCGCTAACCAATCCATCCATTAACCAGAACGATAAGGTGATTAGGGCTGGAATAGTGATTAAAGTCCAGTTAATCCTCATTTTTTCACCTCCAATGCTGTGGTCTTAGATATGAATGGGTTCACCCTACCATCATCGATCACTAGCATCCTATCTGCAATCGATTTAGCTCTGGAAACATCGTGTTCAACAACTATCAGAGTAGACGACTCCTTTCTCACGAACTCCACAACTTCTGTCTTTACCATCTCAAGAGTTTTCTCGTCTAGTTCGCTCAGAAACTCATCTGCAAGAATAATCTTTGGCGACTGGGCCAGTGTCCTTGCAATTGCTACTCTTCTCTGCTGGCCTCCTGAAAGTCTTCTAACTGGTTCGTATATCTTCTCGGATAGTCCCATCCTACTGATAGAATCCAAGCATAAGTCTCTGATTTTACCATTAGGGAATATACTGTATGGGTTTGAATTACCTGCACGTGCGCCCAACATAACGTTGTGTAATACGCTAGCATGTCGAACTAGTCCGAGTCGTTGAGGAATATACCCCAGAGACCCTCTTTTGGGCCTAACTCCGAAAGGCTGTCCAAATAGACTAACCCTCCCTTTCAGGGGCCTTACCAAGCCTGAGATAGTCCTGATCAGAGTAGTCTTCCCAACTCCGGAAGGACCAGTTATCGCAATGATTTCTCCGGACGTGATTTCTAATCTAGGTATCTCCACAAGTGGGTTTTTATTCGAGTAACCAATAGTCAAACCCTCTATATTAACTACATTAGAATCCATTTTCCACCCCCAATTTGTAATTTAGGGGGCCCTAATACTATATTTGGTGTTGGTGGGGGCGTGACTTGGATAGTGCTGATGCTGCCTGCCCCCACCAACTTCTCTGTCGAAATCAGGAGTTAATGTCGAACTTCTCACCGTAGTAAGTTGAAATCCCCGGAATATTGACGATCAGACTAGAATAGCTACCCAGGTGCTCTTGCGTGTTTACCCTTGTCAGTCCGGGCGTATTTAGGACATTAGAGAGGATCTCGTCCCCGCACTGGTTCTTTTCCAGTGAGGGATCTATCTGGTGAACTGTGATATCATAGCATCCGGTGTAGGTATTACCCATCATCGTGTAGTTCTCTACGTACATCATATTATTCAATGACATCAATGCGTTAAGTACAGCAGTTCTACTCTGCATATCCAGATAATCTGGGTTGTACATCACAGGGTGACTGGGAGCCTTTCCAAAAGCAGGTAGTGCGACGTACTGGTCCATGTCCAGGCACCAGGCCTCGTTTTCTGCTGAGTCCTCATTATCGCAGTACGATGCTATGGTGCTGTCCTTGGCAAAGGCAACGTCTCCGACGCCCTCCGATAGGCACTTCACTGCCC
>JAPOKZ010000127.1:0-1795 GCA_029977385.1 Methanobacteriota archaeon | reverse complement strand
GTTCGATGTTTTGAAGGACAATGAGAGGCCGGAGGGTGAGCTCAAACCTGCTATGTGCAATGTGCTTCGGTTTCGTCCTGCATGTGAACCTCCGGCAGACGAAGACCCCGTGGTTCGCAAGTTGGTATGGCGCCTATTAGGTGGCCGGAAGGACGACGATGTAGATGCGCTATTGGGAGAACACAGCGTTACTGTAACAGCACGGCTCGAGGAACTGACGAAGGAAGTCGCAACGCAGAACGCGATTCTACTCGATGTGGTCCGCAGGCATCCTGCCTCAGTACAAGACGAGGGTACTGCACCGAATACAACGCATGGTACTGATCCTACTGAAGTTGGTGCGAAGTATGTTCCGGAGGGTGTGCTGAATCTCTTTTATGTTGGGTGCTCGGCCGACGAGAATCAACCTATCGGGGGAGAACCGCGAGCGGTTGGCGGGAGTGATCCTAATGACTGTGAGGAAGGAGGTGATGCGGGAGCAGGTGCAGGACCGGAGAATCCTCTTTCTGTGATGCCAAGTACAGACGAGAATAGAGAGGATCTCCTCTTGCATGACCAAGGATGCGTGTGGTCGTACTTGGCGTGTTTCAATGCGAACTCATCGGTTACCTGTGAGAACTGCCGCAGGCGTCGAAAGTACGTGGAAGAGTCTAGCCCGTACTACTTCGATATGTATTGGGTGTGGTCACGCGATCTTGTCTGCCGCCAACACTGCCGTTTGAGGAAAGTTGATCCTGCGCGGCGGATTCGAGTGAACGGTATTCAGAAACGTGAGATGAAGAAGGTCTGCCTGTGCTCCGAGTGTCACATCATGCTGTCGACGCGTATACCGAATGAGCAGAGGAGGCTTTGGAAGTACGTGTGGCCGTCGTTCTACTTCGATGTTCTCACGGGCGTCGATGATACGACGGGCAAGAAGTTCACCGATGTGTATCCTGTGTCGGATCTCTGGAGATGGTTCCCGTCTACTCTGCGCGCGTATTGGATGGAAACATGGGAAGAGCTGAAGGCAAACTGCAGGTCTGCCAGCTCTGATGAGACGGACGACATGACCAGCTCTGATGAGTCTGTGGAGCCTCACTTCGTCGACAGGACAGAGGAAGTGATGGATTTCTGGGCCAACATAGAGAAACGTACGTTTGAGGGAATGCTCGCAGCGCTCGACCCAAAGCGACTGAAGAAGGGAATGGAGTTGCTGGAGGAGGAGAAGAACATGGTTGTTCCGGATGTTCTGTGCCCATGGGGATGCTCCGAGTTCACCTTTCGGTCTTTAGACCTCAACGTTGGCTTGTTGATGCAGCACCATCTCAGGAAGGTGCAACTGAATCTTTCAGCAAGTGATACCCCGAACTTGTATCAGGTGGAAACTTCCCGACTGGACTACATCAGGGAGGCAGGGGAAGACACTGATTTTGTGTTGATGAATCCGAATTGGCCAATCCGTCCTACAATGCGCATCATTCCTGGTCGTGGCATATTTGTGTGCACGTGTCGCCATCATGCCAATCCTAAATCTCGGAAGCGGCTGTACCCGCACCCTCCAAGGAAGCCCCCTGCAATTGGGAATCTTAGTTCCGTACGATCTGATCAGCTGTGTCATGTTGTTCTCCAGCCGCGGACTGCTAGGCCTGTGGTGAGAAAAGGGAAGAACACAGTGCCTTCTGTCAGTGTCTTCCAGGTTTCCTATGCTGGTGCAGACAGCGCCAATGTGACAACGGAGAGGAGGTTCGAGAACAATGGCCTTAGGCCTGTCAGTGTAGAACACGAAATTCTGTCGTTGTATCGTCGAGATGTC
>JAPOKZ010000116.1:0-2018 GCA_029977385.1 Methanobacteriota archaeon | reverse complement strand
GAAGAGAGTCTTCGTGAAGTTCGTATCAGAACCGACAAATGACACGCTGAAATCGATAGTCGGCCTTGCCTGCGCGGCACAGGCCGTAGCGGACGGGCACAGGGTTAGCGTATTCTTCGCGGCAGCAGGGACGCGACTGCTGGACCGCGGCTACATCGAGGAGCTGGACGCCGAGATGGGCCCTGACTCCAAGGTCGTTTCAGGCTTCATGGAGTCGCTAATCTCCTCTGCCACTCTGTACTGCTCGTTTGCTTCGGTGAAGGCCACGCTCGGCCACAGCGAGGGGGACGGGGCTCTCATAGTGCCCGATGATGGGATAGAGTGGAGCGGTCCGCCGGGTGTTATCGCACTGGCCGCGGACTCCGACGTTCAACTGACGTACTGAGGCCAAATCTTCCATTGCTGAGGCAAGCATCCGCCGAACAACCATTTATGTCTGTCACGACAATGCACAACCCATGAACAAGGCAGTTCTCGCACTCGTGGCTATACTCGTACTACCCGGTTGCGTGACGGAGGATAATGCCACAGAACTCGGTGACTCGCAGGGCGACGAAGAGGAGCTCCAGGGGCTGAATATAGTGGCCCCGACTCTAGGGAGGGACATCGATGTGGCTCCCACCTACGACCTGCTCAGGGAGTCCGGCAATAACAGCACTCTGATACTGTGGGCGGCGGCTGGGTGCAAGGGGTGCCATCAGTGGACTCAGATGATCAGGGAGTGCGTGGACAATGGCACCATCCCCGAGGGCTCGAACATAGTGACAGTCCACAGGTATCCGAGGTTCGAGATGACCAACTACGTCAACAATACCTACGGCAACTCATCTTCCGACTACTACAGCCCCTGGCCGGTTCTGATGCCCGCGGACGGCGCTACGGCTTGGGACGCTACCACTGGCGAGGAGAGCGACGTACCCCTCGTGGAGGCGTTCAACAACCCAGTCACCCCGACGCTACAGATCCTCGACCCAGAGGGCCAGCTAATATGGCAAAGCAGGACCTACTACCCTGACTACTCCGTCGTGGAGGAGTTCGTGGGGGTGATCGCATAGCAGAGGGTGACGGAATCGACAAGGCGGACCTCCTCCTGCTCAGGATAGAGGCCGAGGAGTACGTCTTCGAGCAGTGGTCGGTGGACGACGAGATCCCTGTCACGACCGTCGTCAGGGCGAGGAAGTGAGACTATGGGCGCAGCTGACTACCTTCTGTCCCCAAGGAGGAATCACAGGGGGACCGAGACCCCGAGCGAGGCCTCCAGAATCCTCTTCCTCGTGACACTGGGATGCGCCTCAATCTGGGCATGGCCAATCGCAGACGGCATGGTGCTTGTCTGGCTATGTCTCGTACTCTTCGTGTCCACGCCAATCCTCTCTATCGGGTGGTACGTGCTGTCCCTACTCGGTCGCTCTAGGGACTCCAGGGACCTCACCCCAGCAATCAGCAGGGGTGATTGAGTGTCCAGCGAACTGATTCTGGACTTTTTCTGGCATCCCTTGTTGGCAAAGCGAAAGCAATAGCTTTGGCCGTCTTCATCCTTTCACTCTTGTAGTTGCCAAAGGGTAGCGTGTGAGCGGTATCGCAGTCATGCGGTATCTGTGATTCGTATTGAGGCGAGTAGGTCTTACCTAGCAACCCTTGAGAGCCCCAGTAACACCCTTGTTGCCCTCGGGTAACGAGTTTGTTACTACCAAAACGGTAGTTTATACCCTGTAGAAGATCATTGGAGCATATGTCCCGAATGAAAACGCTGTTTGTTTGCATGATCCTGGTAGCCCTTCCTGCATCTCAAGTAAGTGCTGACGTTGATGAAACGAATTCAAGTCCAGAGGTAACTATTGGGTTTGGCAATGTTACCAATGACACAATGGAATTTACCATGGATACCTCCGTAGATGTGTACATCTTCAGTGTAGTCTTGGCTTGGGAGACTGGTGCTGCTTACTGTGGCATCTCAGGATCTGGTGGACTCGCTGAAGAACATAACTTGTTTGTTAGCGTTCTTTATGCTGGGTGTT
>JAPOKZ010000153.1:0-1389 GCA_029977385.1 Methanobacteriota archaeon | reverse complement strand
TCTCTTTCCAAAGTCCTTTTCACCTTTCCCTCATGGTACTTTTATGCTATCGGTCTCGAGTCCATATTTAGCTTTGGATGAAATTTACCACCCATTTGCGCTCCAGTCCCAAGGAACGTGACTCGTCGGAGGAACACCGTACGTGACGGGATGCCAGCGAGACGGGACTCTCACCCTTCCGCGTGCTCTTTTCCAAGAGACTTACACCGGCGCCGTCACTGGTAGAACCCCTAAAGACTACAATTCAAGGACAAGTCCCCGATTTTCATCCTGAGCTCTTCCCTCTTCAGTCGCCCTTACTGAGGGAATCCTGGTTAGTTTCTCTTCCTCCGCTTACTGATATGCTTAAGTTCAGCGGGTAGCCCCACCTGAGTTCAGGTTTGTATTGGAAGCAGCGACTCCCGGCGAGGGGAGAGGCCGCCGAAGAAGCGCAGGTACCTCGTTAGCCTCCATGGCAATCAAAGACTGAAACGCAGACGAGCTGCGATCACCCTGGTTGCGAGGAGCGAGCCCTGATGCCATTCATGCGCCGGGGGGGCGGACCCCGCAGCACACACCAACGCCATTGAACTGCTCGATTGCAGCTGGCACGAGGAACAAAACACACTGAACCAGGTGTACTCACGGGTGACCCCGAGAGTGCAGAGTGCGTTCAGAGATCTGATGACTCACGGAATTCTGCAATTCACAATGCGTATCGCATTTCGCTGCGTCCTTCATCGGTACTCGAGCCGAGGCATCCATCGCTGAAAGTTTTAATTGGTTGCGTTGTCAATCACATTCGGAGTTGGAGTGAGAGAGAAAAAGCGGCGAAGCGCCCCTACCACATCCCCCCACTGGGAGGCGGGCTCGCTCCCGGAACATCCCGAGGATACGCCTGGGTAAAGAGGCCAGCGCTCGGGAGCCGTTTGGAGTAGAGCGAACGGGACGTCGCCTTGGGTAAGCTCGCGGCGGAGATCGCGCAAAGGCGAAGCTACGCGCCCGGTCCCAGTAAGCTTCACGGTTTAGGGTTGGATTCGTGTGAATGATCCTTCCGCAGGTTCACCTACGGAAACCTTGTTACGACTTCTCCTTCCTCTAGATGATAAGGTTCACTAAACTTCCCGCAGACGAGCTCGGAAACCGAGCAAGTCCGCAGTCCGAATTATTCACCGGATCATCCAATCGGTAGGAGCGACGGGCGGTGTGTACAAAGGGCAGGGACGTAATCAGTGCAAGCTGATGACTTGCGCTTACTAGGAATTCCTCGTTGAAGATTAATAATTGCAATAATCTATCCCCATCACGATGCGCTTTGAGAAGATTACCCAACCCTACCGGGCAAGGTTATAAACTCGTTGAACGCATCAGTGTAGCGCGCGTGCAGCCCAGAACATCTAAGGGCATCAC
>JAPOKZ010000075.1:0-3133 GCA_029977385.1 Methanobacteriota archaeon | reverse complement strand
GAGGATTACAACAACAGTAGCCTTGAGGGGCACCCTTCCCACGGACTCCCAGAACTCATCTAGAAGAGAGAATGTCAAGGTAGTCGAAAGTGTGAATCCCAATATCATTAGGTTTGACGTGGATAGGTCCAATCTTGTCAGGTCGGTGATTAGGAGTAGGGCCCCTGAGAATAATAACGTGGAAACTACGTAGAAGAATACGCTGTTAATTCCCATAATCGTTCCGAAAACATCTGAGGTGTCAATAGCTGATTCCTCCCTCTTCTTCCAAGGAGTCTCCCTTACACTTGACTCCTTCTGAAGCGCTATCCTCTTCCTTCTAGCAGACTCCACTACTCCGGTTCTGAGCAGACCATCTGAGTCTCCTTTCCTGTAGCGTAGAAGCTCTATCCATGCAGGAACCATCAACATGGAGATGACAAAGGTAGTCGAGATGCCAATTAGTAGGGTCTTACCCACAGTCCTCATTGGCTCGATGGGGACCAGGCTGTGCCAAGTAAGTACGCTGAATCCGACTATGGTAGTCAATGCAGACAGGAAAATCGCGTTTCCAGTTGTCATGGCTGCCCTCACATTGGCAGTGAGACTAATTTGGGGGTCGAAGGGATCTGGCTCGGGTACCTCGATTCCGTCCCTCTTAGCCGTCCATGCCTCCTCTTCCATCTCCTTCAGAATTTCCGCCCTATTCTCCTCTATTCTGTTCGTGAGATGTAGCGAATAGTCAACCCCCAGGCCCACCAATATTGGCCCTGCTGAAATGATCATCGGAGTAAGCATGATGTCGAAGATGACAGTAGAACCGAAGGTTACTGCTAGACTCATAGCAATGGGGGTCCCGCAGATTACGATCACCTTCCAACTCCTGTGGAGGATGAACATCGTCAGCCCGACGAGTACTAGGCTGACTGGGAGCATTGTATACCTGAGTGCCTTGTATATCTCGTCCGAAACATCGTGCAAGACAGGCGTGAGACCAGTTACCGTAACTGCTTTCCTTTCTGGAATCTTATCCGACCTTTCCTTGTCCATGGTCCACACTTCATCGTAGACCTCGAAGCATAGAGGGCAGTTTATCCTGGCTGGATCTGAAGAAAGAAGAGCTTTCACATAGGAGATGAAGGCCTTGTGATCTCTGATCTCCTCGCCAGTCTTAAGATCGGCCCTTGGGGTGATGTCAGTGTTGGTCATATCAAATGAAATACCCATTATGACCACTCCCGTATCCCAAATCCCGTCATTGTTGGTGTCTCTAACGAAGTTTGAGAAGAGGTCTCCAGAGTTCTCGACGTAGCCATCGATTCTGTCCTGGGCCCCATCGCCCTGGGGAATTGAGTATCCCTCATTTGGATTCAGACTAGCCAAATCACAGTCCCCATCTGAACCGGGGAGGCCGTACTTCTCGACCGCGCAGGAGAAACGATAGTCTGTGGAGTTTGCCTCTTTCACTATTTGAGCGGGGGACAATATCCAGACAACGCCGTCACAACCGCTCATGGGGTTGGAACAGGTGTATGATCCTCGGTCCTCCTTGTTGTAGTCCAAACCCCTGCCATATCCACCAGCCTGGGCATTGTTATCATCACCCTCTATCCATGAAATCTGGTTCAGAATATCGGCATCTGTGATGTTTTCATCCCCATGCTTAGCGCCAATGGCGGCGTTATTCGTCTGAATGTAAAGAATAACTATGTCTGTGGCCCATTGTTCCCTTACTTCGTTAAGCAACAGCGTGGAATTGGCACCGTCGGGAAGGTATATCTCGACGTCTCCGTTGATTTGGTGCTCGAAGTCCTCAGCCCTCCAACCAATAAGTGCGGAAGCCAGGAGAAGGGTCACTATCAGATATGCAGGACTTCTGAGAATGGCACTGTAAGTCAGCTCCACCGTCCTCTGGACTGCGATATGAGCAGTGTCTGAGATATCGTTGAGCAACTGTCCTGCGGTGTCTATGAAACCACCAATCGGACTGTCCCCTACAGCATTCCTAAGGCCAGATACCTGATTGGTGAACGGACTAATTTTTTCGAAGAACCAAGACCAGAAGACTAGCTCCTCATCTTGTTGGGGCCTTCCATCGGCAGAAGTCACGGCCCTCTCCCCGACCCGGTCCAAATGAAGCGTTCGGATACGCGATATCCGGATATGTCGATTAATCGACAAAAACAGAAACACGGGATTACGATGTACTCAAGAGTGAGATGTATGGAGCGACACTATGGAGCTTGTCACGGGGGGTGCTGGTTTCATCGGCTCGCACTTGGTCGACGCATTAGTTGAGCAGGGGAAGAAAGTGAGGGTATTTGACAACTTCAGCAGCGGCAGAGAGGAGTTCCTGTCCCATCACATGGGCGGGGAGTCTGTGGAGATTGTCAATGGGGACCTGCTGAACAGTGAAGCCATAATGTCTGCGATGGAGGGTATCGATACTGTTCACCATATGGCTGCAAATCCTGATATAAGGCTGGGAACGGAAGTTACCGATACAGATCTGAATCAAGGAACGATTGCCACTTACAACGTCCTAGAGGCGATGCGCTTGAATGGAGTAGGGAGGATTTCCTTCGCGTCGTCTTCTGCTATTTATGGCGAGGCTAGTGTGATGCCGACCCCAGAGGATTACGGCCCAGTGATGCCGATTTCTCTGTATGGAGCTTCGAAACTAGCCAGCGAGTCCCTGATCACGGCCTGGGCAGGTACATTCGGGGCTAAGGGCTTCATACACAGATTCGCGAACATAGTCGGCCCCAGGGGGACACATGGCGTGATATTCGACTTCATCCACAAACTGAAGGTAGATTCTAGCAGACTCGAAGTATTGGGAGACGGAAATCAGGAGAAGTCATACATGTCTGCGAAGGACTGCGTTAGGTCCATGCTACACATTATCTCGATGGATGAAGAGGGCTCTGTGCTGTACAACCTAGGCACAGGAGACACCTGCTCCGTCTCGAAGATAGCAGAGATAGTTATCGAAGAGAGCGGCTTGGAAGGCGTCGAGATAGACTACACCGGAGGAAAGAGGGGTTGGGCAGGGGACGTCCCCAAGACATACCTAGACGTGACGAGGCTTCTTGACAGCGGCTTCGAGCCGACGTCAATGTCCGAGGATGCCATCAGAGACACTGCAAGGGAT
>JAPOKZ010000080.1:0-2969 GCA_029977385.1 Methanobacteriota archaeon | reverse complement strand
GTCGATGTGATGTGGTCCTCCGGGTCTTCCCCATCCGCAGCGGCATTTACCGCGCTGAGCATGTGTCCGACCGTCTCCTCCACGGCAACTGCGTGAGCGTGGAAGAGTTCGAAGTGAGTCGGTGCTCCCTTGTTGTCCGCGCTACCGGCATCGGACAGGGCATCCTCGACGTGGATTTCCTCGTCCCAGGTGGCCCATATCACGTACGCGACAATCGCGAATGCTATCGGGATGATGACCAGGAGCTTGATCGGGTCAGAACCGGAGGCAACGTAGATCGCTATCGATCCGAAACCAGCTGCAGGTAGACTTGCAACCCATGAGGAAACGATCTTGCCGAACACCCTGAAGTCAACGGCCTTGGCCCCGCCAGCGAGGCCGACTCCCACCACTGCTCCCACTAGGGTGTGGGTGGTCGAAACGGGAACGGCCAGGAATGGCATGGAGAAAATCAGGATGGTGGTCGCAGCGCCGAACTCTGCGGCGAAACCCCTAGTGGGCGTGATGTCGGTGATCTTGTGCCCTATGGGGTCCATGACCCTCCATCCCCAGGTCATAACGCCGATCGCTATTCCCGCGCTGCCTAGTAGGACCAACCAAACCGGGACGTCTGCCTTGGCAGCCAGCACCCCATCGCTGGATATTACCTGGTAGACCGCAGCCATCGGCCCTATGGCATTCGAGCGATCGTTGGCACCGTGCGCGAATGCGACGTATGCCGCAGTGATGACCTGCAGCCAAACGAATATCCGCTCGACGCCGTGGAAGCCGTCCTCCTCGCCCTTGAACTCGTAGTTCCTCAGTACGTACGCGAGAACCCCCGATGCTATCACTGCGATGATGAATGCGAGGATTATGCTGTTTATCGGGAACCAGGCGTTGTCGACAAAGGGGTCCCAAGAGCCGTTCTCCTTGACGGGGAGCCAGTCGTACTTGTCGTCTATCCAGCCATTGGTCTCCGCCCTTGCGAAGAAACCCTTCAGAGCCTTGAACTGAAGGGCGATACCGAGCACGAAGAATGTGGGGATCGCCATGATCGGGGCGAGCCACCTCGACCTCTCCTCAGGGTTGCTCGATTCGAGGATGGTCTCGCGGACTATCCAGAACGTTCCGAATGCCAGTAGTCCTCCCATCAGTGGGCTGGCGACCCATGACATGACTACCTCCTGGGTCTTCTCCCAGTTGATCAGCTCAGTGTCGTGCTGGACCTCTAGAACCAGCCCCACTCCGATGATCCCGCCGATTATGCTGTGAGTGGTGGAGACTGGCAGCCCCAGCCTGGTAGCCGTGGTCAGCCATATGGCAGCTGCCATCATGGCCGCGATGAACCCGTACATCAGGTCATTGGCGAATTCATTGGTGACTGTTTCGAAGTCAACGACGAGGATCCCCTTTCGAACGGTGTCCGTCACCGCATCCCCTGCGAAGAAGGCCCCGCAGAACTCGAAGACGGCTGCAATAATGACCGCTTGCTTCAGAGTCAGGGCCCTCGAGCCCACGGATGTCCCCATAGCATTGGCAACATCGTTCGCTCCGATGTTCCAAGCCATGTAGGCACAAACAATCAATGACAGAATCAGTACTAGCCACATCACTCCTTCCATGGGCGTCTCGGACACAGGATGGTATATCATAGAGAAGTAGCGTAATCTATATATTAATAATTAGATACACGAATTCATGCCAATCGGCCCAGGCGAACAAGACGTCCGAAGATTGCAACTAACTGGAGGCGCAACATACACCCTCTCCCTGCCAAAACCATGGGTTTCTGCAAACAACCTCGGTTCTCGTGACAGCATCAGAATCGACTGGAGGTCCAGCGGAGAACTGATGCTCTCCCCCCTCGAAGACTCAGAAGAACAAAGGACGGAGATCACGATCGATTTGGACGGACTTCCCCCAGGCGCTCTATACGATCATCTCATGGGGGCCTATATCTCAGGGGTCCAGGAGATTGTGATCAAAAGCAAGTCCGATATGAAAAGAAAAACACGAAACGAAATCCGACGCTTCCTGAGATCCACTAGGGGTTTTGAGATAGGAGAAGAGGGCGATTCACATTCTCGATTGATTAGCTTGCTAAATGCCGGAGAATTGCCACTGAGCGCCAGCCTAAATCGCATGTATCTTCTCCTTTCCTCTCTAGTTAGAGACATCATAGAGGCACTCCAAGGGGCAGATACCGATCTGATATCGGATCACGATGAGAGGGAAAGGGAGGTGGATGGTCTGCAGTATCTGATTGAGAGGCAAGTGGGCTCGATGCTCTCATCTTCGCAGATTGTAAAATCACTGGGAATTAGTAGGAAGCAGGGTGTCGAGTACGCAAACCTTGCAAGGTCCCTTGAGAGGATGATGGACCATGCAGACCAAATGGCAAGACTAACGTTGGACTCAGACTCAATTCCAAAACTAAAAATCCAGAAGATGCCCCTATCCGCCCTCCCTATCTGGCTGGATTCGATCAAGACGCTAATGATTAACCTGAGAGAAAGAGACGCATACCAAATTGAGGAGGCTCGAAACTCACTGAAGTCGGCCCAACTGAAACTGGAGGAACACGAGGAGAGCCTCTGGTCCGGCAAGCGCAAAGCAGCACCCCTACTATTCGAAGACAGGTTGTCTGAATCGATTAGGAGGCTATGTGCCTATGCGAGAGATTTCGGCGAGATTTTGCTAAACATGCTTGCCTATGACTCAATCAAAAGAAACTGATGAACTCACTACGCCATTGACTCATAGATGTAGAATGCCCCGCTTCCCACGATGCCTGCCATGACTAGATTGTGAATCCACTCCGACTTCATGGCCTCCAACCACCTCTTCCCGGCTCTCACGCCGAGCAAAGCGGCCACCACTAGTAGCAAGGTGACCTGTAGGTGCTCCCCTATCTCCTCCGGTCGGAAGTATAGGTAGACCGGGACTCTCGACAGGTCCACGCAGAGCGCGAGTACACTCGCAGTGGC
>JAPOKZ010000059.1:0-5312 GCA_029977385.1 Methanobacteriota archaeon | reverse complement strand
TGAGGGATATGAAGAACTCCGCAGAGGTAGTCCTCGATATGATGACCGCTGTAGTAGGGGGACAGCTCGTCAGGACTGTCAGTGTTACTAGGTTCCTGAGGGCCGCGGGACCCGTAACCGAGAGAATCGGATGGAAGGTAATGCCCGAGATGGGATTCATCGTGGACATTACAGCTGTTGCATGAGGTTGATTGAATGGTTACTGAGCAGGAGTCTGGGGAAGAAGACAGAAAAGAGCCAGAGTTCAACATCGAGCCGGGCGACCTCGGTGGACTTATGGCCGAGTACCCACATATCCGTGAATGGGTGGAGCAATTTGAGGCAGAGCACGGCTCTAGGCCGATTTACTATGGTCCCCTCGACAGGGATGCCAAAAGCGTCAGCCCTCGTAATCTGATTTACGCTACTAAGCCCCCGTGCTTCGCACATGTTTACTCCCCTCCGGAGGGGGCCGAAGGAGCAGGGAACACCTTCTGGTTCGGGCTGGAGCCGACTATCACTGAGGAGGAGGACGATATCAGGGACAGAATCGTGGAGCGACTACTCAGAGACGCCCCGCAGAAGGAGCGATTCGATAATGACGCGGAATTCATCGCAATGATCCATGAAATGATGGATGAGATGACCACCACCACTTCTTCGTCCCTGCTCTCCAATCCAGTTGTGAACCAGGCTAGGGAACTAATCGGGATGGGAGAGGCTCCGATCAAAGTCACACCGGAACAACTTGACCGGCTGAAGTACGTAGTGGTCAGGGACCTGGTTAACAACGGCCCTCTCGAGACGCTACTAGCGGACGAGATGCTGGAGGACATACACTCTATCGGGCTATCTAGGATCAACATGGATCACAAGGTCTTCCCGATGCTAACCTCAAATATCGCTTTCAAGGATCAGGAACTCCTCACCAAGTATCTAAGGTCGATGTCGGAAAGAATCGGGAGACCGGTATCCGACAGTAAGCCAATCGTAGACGGAGCCCTACTGGATGGATCCAGAATCAACATTATCTACAGTGATGACGTCTCAATTCAAGGGTCTTCATTCACGATCAGGAAGTTCGCCGAGGAGACCATATCTATCATTCAGTTGATCAAGTGGAAGACTCTATCTGCTCAGATGGCCGCATATATCTGGCTCGGTCTGGAGTCCGGGATGTCCATGCTAGTATCAGGGGAGACAGCCTCAGGGAAGACCACCACGCTTAATGCGGTACTTCCATTCATTGATCACAACGTCAAGATATACACCGCGGAGGATACTCCTGAGGTCAAAGTAGCACACACAATCTGGCAGCGACTAATCACTAGGGACTCAAAGAACGAGGACTCCCGAGTAGAGATGTTCGACCTGCTCAAGGCGGCACTAAGATCCAGGCCCCGATACATCATCATCGGCGAAATCAGAGGGGTAGAGGGGGCAATCGCATTCCAAGCAATGCAGACCGGACACCCTGTGGTCGGGACCTTCCACGCCTCGAACATCGTAAAGCTAATCCAGAGATTCACCGGTGATCCAATCAACGTCCCAGCCCGATTCTTCGACAACCTGAACTTCGCAATCTTCCAAGAAGTGGTAGAAGCCCCTGGAGGGGGAATAGCCAGGAGAATCACTGGTGTCAGCGAGGTCATCGGATTCGACAAGACCGCGGACGGAATCCTCACTAGGAATATGTTCGAGTGGGACCCAGTGGCCGACGAGGTCTACTTCAGAGGGATGTTCCAGTCTGATATGCTAGAGAATAAAATCGCTCCAAGGATGGGATTCCGGAGCAAGAGAGACATCTACGACGAGTTGCAGAGAAGGACAGAGGCAATCCAGAGGATGTGCGACAGAGACCTAACCCACTACGATGACGTGTTCGACCTCCTCGACGTATACTACAAAGAGGGTTGGGACAGGTTCGCATCCGCACTGGAGACATGGACGGGAATCAATCACTAGGACGGATCCCAGATGGAAGACAAGGCCAGCACATGGGAGATCGCACTCCTCCGACTGGGAATGCCATTCAGGAACTACCTCCTCTTCTTCGCATTGCCAGTGTCCTTAGTGGGACTAGTCGCTGGTATCGCAGTATGGTATACCGTGAGCGACGTCATCACGGGGCCGTCCGCAGCGCTCATGATTCTCGTATTCCCTGCTCTGGCCTTTGCAGGCACTCTGGCTTATCCGGTGGCTCAGGTTTCATCAGAGGCAATCCAGATTGAGCAAGATATGCACATGTTCATGACAAGGATGGGTATTCTTTCCATGGGAGAGTCTGCCGAGAAGGGGATGTTCGACGTACTGAAGGAGATGGGTGACTACGGGGCACTGGCCCACGAGATCCAGGCGATAGAGACCTTGGTCACCAAATGGCATACCAACCTACCCGAGGCAGCAAGAATAGTCGGCAGACAGAGCCCATCAGCTATTTGGAGCGATTTCCTAGACAGGATGGCATTCTCCGTGGAAGTGGGACAACCAATTGGGGAGTTCTTCTCTAGTGAGAACGAGACATTCGAGCAGGCCTACACCACCATCTATGACGCTAGACTCGAGCAGTTGGACACTCTCAGGGAGACCTTCGTGTCCCTCACCACCACAGGGCTTCTCCTGTTGGTGGTATCCGGCCTGCATCTCATCCTCTTCCAGACCGGATCAGAGACAACGAATCCGTTCGAGGTGATACTTAGAGCGAGGTGGGTCCTTCTAACAGGGACTCTCTTCGCTTTGTTACAGATCGGAGCATGGTACCTCTTCACGCTGGTTATTCCTGATGAGGATCTCTTCGCCAAACATGGATTTAACACAGAACAGGCGATTGACATGCGTAGATCGTGGATTTTTGCCGGCATTCTTAGTACCATAATGGTCCTGATCATCTCCACAGTCTTCATTGCCTACGGGACGGATATCCTGTTCGATCAGTGGAACTACTACGGACTTCTGGTGATTGCAGCCATGATGTCACCACTGCTTGCACCTGCACTACTAACCCTCCAGGAGGAGACAAGAGTGAGAAGGAGAGACGACGCATTCCCTGAGTTCATTCGAGCCTTCGGTGGAACCGCCCAAGCCAGAGCCCAGGAGCCCAGCGCCATGGTCAAAGCCCTATCAGGTATTGATTTCGGTGCTCTGGACGACTCAATCTCCAATCTTGAAAAGAGACTGTCAATGAGGATAGACAGCGACTACTCTTGGGATTGGTTCGCAGCCGACAACAACTCAATGCTCGTGTCCAGGTTCACGAGGGTGTTCATCGAGGGATCTTCTTCCACCGGAGAGGCTGGTCTGGTTGGGGACATGGTCTCCCAGAGTACAACTAGCTTGCTAGGGCTTAGACAGAGGAGGGAGATTTCAGCCAACGTGATGAGAAGCGTCTCCTATGGTCTCCTCATCGCAATGATCATCGCACTGAACATCACTACATCGATCATCGCCGGTCTGGGTGAGACGATAGCATCGGTGGCTGCGGGACTAGTCGATGGAGCCGGAGAGGTTGGAACCGCGGCCGGAGGCGTAGACGTAGCGCTACCTGCTTTGGCCGAGACCGGAGGGATTGATCAGAACATCCGAGTCTTCCAATACATGGGATCGTTCCTCATCGTCATCTCGATTGTAATTCTCGGACTCATCACAGCTAGGATAAGGGGAGGAGGGACCACACTGGTCCTAGGACAGATGATTCAGATGATGTGGGTAGCAGGACTTGCGAACTTCTTCAGCGCATGGATCCTCGACCAGTCCGTAGGCCTGTTCCAGACAGGAGGATAGCGATAGCGCAGAAGGCTTGATGCAGTTCGCCATTTGCCAATGACTGTGGCCGACCCTCTACTGTCCACTCTGCGAATCTCGATTCTAGCTATCTTCATGGCCGCTGCAGCACGGTCAGACTTCGAGACCCTGTCAGTCAGGGACAGACACTGGATCAGGTGGGCTGTTCCAGTTGCACTCATCCTCTTGGTTGAGATAGCATCCGAGAACATGGGTCTAGCGAACTTCTGTATGGTATTCTCGTTGGTAGCAATCTTCTCTTTCTGCTTCTCTGACCCCCCTGATCCAAGAGATTTCAGAGACTGGAATCAGAACCAGCTTCTACTAGCCTTGACCTATGCGCTTGGCTTAGTGGGGTTCGTGTACGGGGCGAACGTCTACTCGGATACTAATTTCGTTGATTTGGTACTGGGGGATGAATCCAAGGAAACAACTCTGTGGTGGAGTATGAACGGTGCGTTCCTGACCTCTGCGATCTTCTATGGTTCTTGGAGGATAGGCCTAATTCAAGGAGGGGCGGATGTCAAGGCGCTGATTCTTGTAACCCTGTTATTTCCCTCGTGGTCATTCGTACCAGATCAGATGTACCCTCTAGTGGAAGATCCAATATTCCGAATGCCCCCATCGATGGTCCTCTTCATATGGGCCGCTGCCGCATTCCTAGTGGCACCACCAATAATCTTCGTTCAAAACGTGGCGAGAGGCAACATTTCTACACCATCCGATCTGAAGATGGCATGGCACGCAACAAAGAGACAAATCTCCGAACTTAAGGAAATTCTGGATTCTGAATCATACCAATCCTGGATACTAACTGAAGCAATTGAGAAAAACGGAGAGATGACTGCAGTCGATCGGATACTTCCCTCAAGGAGATTGTCAAATGCCCAAGACGAGCACAAGCAGTTCGAGCTTCTCGAGGAATTAGGCATAGATAGTGTCTGGATAACAAGCAAGCATCCATTTCTAGTCTACCTCTTCTTGGCAATACTCCCAATGCTCCTCCTTGGAGACCCTCTTTCATACCTGATTAGATGAAGTCCTCCAGGGTCATCACGGTAACCTTGTCATTGTTGAACAACGAGTCCACGCTGGACGACATCCACCCAACTCTGTGCTTTGTGTAGTCATCGACCCCGAATTCAGTCATGATATCCTGTGTAATCTGGATATACTTCCTAACTGCGCCCTCGGATACAGTCAGTACCACGTTCCCCCCACAACCCGAATCCATCTCTCCACCTGAGAATCCACCAGACGTCGACTTATGCTTGATGCACTTTCCTGCTAACGGCATCCTCCGGTAAGACTCTCCGCACTTCACACATCTTATTTTCTGCCTGGTGTATGCCATCAGATTGCCCCTCATGTCTGGTAGGAAGTGCGATTCGATTACCTGCTTAGCAACCCTCCCCGCAGCAACTGGGCGCAGGATTTTGCCTAGGCTCAGTTGACTGTCTAGCTTGTCCTTCATAGTGACTAGTGTCTTGTACGAGGAGTTCTCGGGACCGGCGTCCAATGGCCCTGAATCATGAGTCCACCCGTAGCCCCTT
>JAPOKZ010000095.1:0-2490 GCA_029977385.1 Methanobacteriota archaeon | reverse complement strand
GACGATGACGATGACATCCTGGAAGAGCTGGAACTAGAGGACGAGGAGGACGATGACGATGACATCCTGGAAGAGCTGGAACTAGAGGACGAGGAGGACGATGACGATGACATCCTGGAAGAGCTGGAACTAGAGGACGACGATGACGAAATCGAACTAGACGTAGTCGGGGATGATCCGGAGATTGAAGACTCAGAGGAAGAAATCCAGGAGCCATTGGATGCTCCTGAGGAAATCAGCGAAGACGAGTTCGAGGAGTTCGACGAGGACGATTTCGAAGAAGATGAGCCAGAAGTAGCTGATGCCCCGGTAGTGGCTGAGGCCCCGGTAGTGGCTGAGGCCCCGGTCGAGAGCCCTCCAGAGATCAGTGACGACGAGTTCGAAGAATTCGATGTAGACGAGTTCGAGGAGTTCGAGGAGGAGGTTACAGAGGAGCCGTCTGCAGCTGCAGAGGCTTCATCGGATGCTCCAGCGGAGAGCACCGACGAAATCAGCGACGACGAGTTTGAGGAGTTCGACGAGGAACTGAGTGAGGATGAATTCGACGAGTTCGATGACTTCTAGGACCAATGTTTGACGTTATCCTACAGGCTCTCCGCCCTCGCCCATAAATGCAAGCCTGCCCAGTAAACCCTCTTCCAACATATGGGAGACTACCTCGTCGGGGACCGAAGCCCCCATCACTGATCTTACCGCATCCTCGTCGTAGACAGTCGACATCATCTGGGCCGTTGCCCTGACCCTCCATCCCTCATATGACTCGCGATGCTCCAGCTCGCCCATTATGACAGGCCATCCTGAGGACTCGTAGAGCTCTGCAGTCCCGACGTCTGTGGTGAAGATGGAGCCTGCACCGCCATGGTACTTCTCTGCATGCGAGACCCATTTTGGGGGATCTTCTATGTCTGGTATTGAGACGATCGTCGCCCCTATCCCAGCTGAATCCAACCATACCCGTAGCATGGCCGCCCTCTCTTCCGAGGACCACGGGTTCCTAATCGAAGGCGGTTGGTTGGATGAGCCTATGGCGATAATCAGGTCCTCTTCACTCGCATTTTCAGTACGCCAAACGTCGGCTGCCTGAATCATCATAGCATGGCCCTTGTGGACTGGTTGAAATCTGCCCAGGACCACCACCCCTGGCCCTGGAGGCTCTTCCGGGGGGTTCGGTTCCATCGGCAGATCACTCAACCCTGCGACCCCCAAGTCTCGGAAAGCGTCGACCTACCAAGCATCCACCTGCCGGCCTCTAGGAAATCCCTACCTGCCATCAGTTCCATCTCAGACCCCCTTAGAGAATCCATGATATTGAAGAGGGATTCGCTCAGAGTGCGATGGGATTCCATGGTAGGCAGTATCATTGGGTCCTCAGAGGGCTCCATAGTCTCCCCCATGCCCTCTCTCCTAGACATCCAGTCCAATACCACTGACTCTGAGTAGGAAGACCTGTCAGTCCTTGAAAGGGCTTCCGAGAATTGCTCCCAGACCCCGTGATCCAGGAAAGCATCTTGCCCGGAGAGTTGGGATTCTATGAACGGCTCCAGGTAAAGGAAAAGGCGAGCATCCCAGCATGTCCATTGTGCCGTCGAGCACCATCGGGCAAGAAGGAGGGAGAGCTCCATCGCCGAGTCAGATTCCTCCTCGGCCAGACTGCTCCCTTCGCCCAGACCTTCCGAATCGTCGATCAACTCTAGGACCTCCCCCTCTAGGTCGACATCGAAGTCCCTGTGGAAACGAGGGTCGGCCTCCGGCCTAGAACCTCTGAGACTGGCTGCCTCCATCGCAGATGATATTTCGCTCACGCTCATGGCCATGAGTTCATCCAATAGTCCTCGGTCGACCAGATGGAGGATTACATCGACCATGTGCTCCATGACCCGCTCGTGTCCAAATACCCTCGCTCGATAGATTCAGGTGCTAACTTTCCACCGAATTCAAGAATGTGGGGCCGCGCCACCATCTCAGGAACAAGCTAGGGAGTGATTTGTCATGGCAACGATAGACGAGCAAATCAAGTCCCTGGAAGAAGAGATATCCAAGACGAAATACAACAAAGCAACACAGGGCCACATTGGTAAGCTGAAAGCTAAGATTGCCGCACTTAGACAGAAGCAGGAGAAGGCGACGGCCCATTCTAGATCTAGCGGCGGCAACCAGGGTTTCGAGGTAAAGAAGTCAGGAGATGCATCGGTGGCACTAGTAGGCTTTCCTAGCGTAGGTAAGTCGAGCCTGATCTCGCAACTTACAGATGTTGAATCTGAAGCTGGGAACTTTGCATTCACCACGCTGACATGCATTCCAGGGGTAATGGATCACAGAGGTGCGAAGATACAGATCCTGGATTTGCCGGGCCTGATCAAGGGTGCTTCAGATGGGAAGGGAAGAGGGAAAGAGATTCTGAATGTTATCAGAGGCTCAGATATGGTCCTCTACGTTATCGACCCATTCCAGAAGTCTCACTTCAAGATCCTCGATGATGAATTGTGGAAG
>JAPOKZ010000064.1:0-4791 GCA_029977385.1 Methanobacteriota archaeon | reverse complement strand
TTTCATTCCTAGAACCTGCTGGAAGGCTGTCTCTGACGATCTATGTGGCTCACTTCGCAGTCCTTGGTTTGGTGGCTTTGATTGTGGAGGGGGAGCCGAGGCTGCCCCTAGTACCTGCATTCTCAGTCACGATAATCCATACGGCTATGTGGATTCCGTTAGCGGCCCTTCACGAGAGGACGGTTCCTTGGCTCTCCTTGGAGGGACTTCTCCGGGCGAGTCAGTCATCCAAGTAGTCGGTCGACCACGTGACGGGGCCGAACCAGGCCTCCCCTGCATCATTGGACGCTCTTATCCTCGCGTAGTAGTCAGTGTCGCAGCATGAGAGGCCGGTTATCTCGATGTGGTCGCCACCGACATCTGTGCTTCCGTGGACTACGCTATTGGACCATGCCGATGGCTGCGTCCCTCCATCGGACTCCCCGTAGAATACTGTTAGCGTGATGTTGGTGCCGTTGTCGTAGGTCTCCCACGAGAGGTTTGTCGAGTTGGCCCCGGATATGCTAGGCGAGTGGAGGCCTCTCAGAATCGCTGGATACTCGAAGTAGTTCCCCCTCAGGGGGTCGTCCACCCATACTGGCAGGTGATCAAGGGAGTCGAATGTCGACTGGTAAAGGGGGAATCCCCAAGCCTCGTGATAGGGGGCCATGTTCATCCCGGTAGAGTTGGATAGGTGGAGGACCCATGAATTGAACTTCTCCTCATCGGTGTACGGGACCTCTGATGCAGGAAGGTCGTAGTAAACTGAAAGCGCATTTGTGATGACGGACCATGACCATTCCTCCTTTACCATCAGGAAGGTCTCCAGTGCTACCCAGACCGACCAGTCAGAAATGTTGGCCCCGTTTTCGAAGTATGATCTGGTCCTCGAGTCTCGCTGCTCTGGGGAAATCGCGCCGTGGCCGGAGACTCCCACGAGGTCCTCCATCAGGTATACGCTTGCGAAGTTACAACCGGTCTCGGTAGTTCCGGGCAGGGTAGAGGGCATCCACTGGTGGTTGTGACCCAACTCGTGGAACATGCCCCAATCCCCCTCCTCGGACATTTGAGAGACGTTGACTACGTCGGGAACGCTCAGGTCGTGTGCCATGAAAGGATAGCCGGAGTGCATCCACCCAGCTGAAATCTGAGCGTCGAATACCGCTCTCTCCACTCTGGGCCAAGGAAGGAATCCGTAGAGTTCGTGCTCCATTGAAAGAGCCTGGTCCCACCAATCCATCAGGTCATCGGGATCGTCGAGGTCCCTGATTTCGTTACTCGGGACGGATAGGATGAACTGGTCGCTGGCTACCTCTGCCCATGGTGCTGGGGCGTGGCGTACGAAGTCTATCCAGTGTTGGACTTCGGTCTCGCCATGGATGTAGGTAGGGGCCTCAACCGCGTTTGAAATAATCACTTCGAAGTTCCCGAGCGTCGAACCTGGTTCAATTGCGAGGTAAATGGCCCCACCGAATGCATTTCCCACCTCCATTGATTCTTCATCCACTAGCCACCAGCGATCGATGTCAGGATGCCGATGGAGCTGTTCCTTTCCCCATAGGCTGTCGCTATGGGCTCCAACTAGGATGTAGGCCCCGGAGTCGACTACGTGACTAGGGACTGTGACTGAGACGACCTCACCTGGTGCGGCGTATGCCCCGGTAGTCATCCTAACATGGGCTCTGGCCGATGAGTATCCGAAGTTGGAGGGAAGTCCGCTCTGGTTACCATCGACTGAGACGGTCTTGGAAATTCGGGCCGAGTCTGGGGGGACCTCGCCTGGGAACTCGACGTGGCTTGGGTGAGACGGGAGTTCACTGGCTGGGAGGCCCTGTGTCAAAGCCGCCTCTACTCGAAGGAGTGTGTCTGCAACTGGGTCCTCTCCTAGATTGTACCCGACATCCTCCCACAATGTCCCATACTCGATCACTGTCCAACCGGTCTGGTTCACCACTTCCCTGAGGGACGACCAGAAGTTGTGGAAGTCCAGTGAGATGACTCCTGTGCATATTGAGAGGGTAGAATCGGCTATTATCGCATCCTCGATAGATAGGGCATCCCCCTCTATCCGATCCGCCCTGATTGCCTCTATTGCTGCTCTGGGCCTGGAAAGTTCGTGTGGCGCTTCGCTCATATCGACCTCGTTGTACCCCCAAGCATTTGAGACGAACAGGCCTGTTGTCTTGGCGATCTTGTTTCCTGGATAATTATGGGAAACGTCCGTGTTCGAGTAAGACCAGTACCACGCATGCCCCCCCATCACCAATCCACCTCCTGCTAGTAGGAAAGAGGTGATTGCCGAGTTGTCCTGATCGTCGTGCCCATTCCAGAACTCATCTAGAAGGCAGTCAATACCAGATAGATTGTCCGGAGACACGGACAGGTGGACTGTGTGACCCTCTGATTCCAACTCGTCTTGGAATCCCTCGAAGCCAGCCCCGTACGCCATTCCGACGTCTGCGTTCTTGCCGCATACCCACTCGACGGCCCCAAGCGAAAATGCGGTCTCCTCGACTCCTCCGCTGCCGTAGACCCAGCTTTCATGACCGTATCCGAGCATCCTGCCCTTCCCAACGTGACTGGCAGAAATTACTGGAATCTGAGGGGTATAGCCACCCTCTGCGAAGGCTACTGGGAATGACCACTCCCCTATTGGCAGGATTGGAGAGGGCCATCCCCCCCAGTCTGTTTCCCCCATCCCCCTGAGTAGGTCGTCCTGGTCGGCAGAGATGTCGTGGACGGCGATCCAGATGCTGCTTGAAGAGGATCCTCCGGAGTTATTTCCCCAAATGGTGTATTGAGTCCAACCGGTTCTCGAATCCGGGACTCCTTGGATTGTCCCATCGTCGGATAGTTGGAGACCTGATGGCAATGAGGGCGAGACCTCCCAGCTTTCGATCGAAGGACCCGAGTAGGACGGTTGTAACGCTGCGGTCTCGTTGGAGGCAAGTGCAATTTCCTGACTAGTCCATGTGATCTGATTCGGAGGTTGATCGATTACCCTGAATGAAACTTCTGTGGAGTCCCAGCCCCCGGAGTTGTTTGCCCAAATCGTGTGAGTGGACCATTCCTGCAAATCGGTTGCAGAACCTGAGATTTCTCCATTCTCCTGATTCATCTGGAAACCATTTGGTAGAGGAGGGCTAACTTGCCAGGAGGTTGGATTGCCCCCACCCCATGAAGGAGAGGATGTGGCGATTACCTCTCCGAGAGAGATATCGAATAAGTACTGGGAGTATTCCAAGTCCCAGATGGACAAGTCGACGATTTCTATTAGGATGGAGGTGTTTACGGCCCCTCCAGAGTTCTCGGCTATAATTGTGAATTGTGTTGGCGCCTGCAGTGCGCTCGGGATACCGGAGATAACTCCAGATTGGCTGATTGATAGCCCCTGGACTAGATCGGGGTGAACTGACCATGTTGTAATTTGATCTCCTGGAGAGCTCGGGCTGAGTGAGACTGGCTCCCCTATTGAGAATGTGAATGATTCTCCTCCGTATTCGAAGGACTCCGGAGAAGGGTGGATTGTGCTAATCCTCAGCATAGCGAAGGCCGATCCCCCGTTATTCGAAGCCGTGATGGTGTGGTTGGTCTCTCCTACTTGGTTCGGGATCCCGGATATCGAGCCGTCTTCTCCGAGCATCAGTCCTGAAGGGAGAGGGGGACTACATGTCCATTGGTCTGGGCTTCCCCCAGAAAAGGAGGGAGTCTCCATGTGGCATGATTCGCCCTTTGTGCAATCCATTTCAGGGGACTGTAGTTGGATTGAAAATACCGGTACTGGCAGTACGGTAATCTCAATCCTGAAGGAGGAAATCCCTGCGGCATTGGATGCGATGATGGTGTAGTGCCTAGATGCTTCCTCATAGTTGGGAGTCCCGAATATCACTCCTGATTCTAGATCTATTTCTATCCCGTCTGGCAATTGCGGATTTACCGCCCAATCCCTCGGTGCATCTCCCAGAAAGCTGGGAGTCAATTGCTGCATCTCGGTTCCAACCTGTAGAGTCGCTTCCGCTGTTCCGAAGTCTAGTTTCTCTGGCCTGAGCATGATCCTGCATGATTCCCCGGTGAAAACTTGTGATGGAGTGCAGTCTTCCTCTGTTACCACAAGTTCGAAGCAACCTGCGGATGTCGGTTCCAGCTCGCAATCAATCTCTGCGGACTCTTGGTTGCCCCCCAGCGGGGATGCGCACCCAGGTAACAGAAGCATGAGGACGAGGACGACGGGCAGGGTCCGGGAACTTCGCACGCATTGGACAAGGGGTGTCAACTGAATACGTTGTGGATGCATCACAGGTTGGGATATGCCGGGCCCGGCTCGAAGCAGTACTGCACTGTCTGGAACTGTGACTTGAACTCCCTGACGTCTGCCTTCACAGAAGATGGGTCCTCGCCCTCAAGTAGGGCTCTAGCGAAGAATCGTGCCACGTCCTCCATTTCCCCGGACCTCATCCCCACCCTGGTGAGCTCTGGAGTACCGAGCCTGAGTCCACTGGGAGTGAGTGCCTTAGTGTCGCCTGGTAGCATGTTCATGTTCGTTATTATTCCAGCTTGTTCGAGGATTGCAGCAGCGTCCCTACCTGCGCCAGAGTCGATCTCGCCGTGCCTTGTTACCACTTGGTGGCTGGAAGTGAAGCCCCTCTCCTCTGCTATCACTTCGAAACCTTCCGAAGATAGTGCCTCACCGAGTGCCTGTGCATTGGAGACGATATCTGCGGCATAAGAGTCGCCGAACTCCTCGAACTCGGAAAGTGCGATTGTCTTCCCTGCTACGTGGTGCAAGTGGTATGACGAGCATACTCCTGGGAA
>JAPOKZ010000099.1:0-2358 GCA_029977385.1 Methanobacteriota archaeon | reverse complement strand
TCTTAATTAACAGTTTGATGAAACTTTGGCTCTACCAACATTACATTCTAGCACATCTCTCATGGCCTCTGATGATCCATGACTTCGCCCGCTCCTTTGCTGTGGAACTCACAGAAGCGGTGATCCCCAAACTCAAGAAATGGGCAGGTCTATACAGATCGGCAGACTTGGGCTGCCTTTTTCGCCCTCGCAGCTTTCCAGGCAGCCTAGGCCTTTCCTCGATCACCAGTCATTTCGAGAAAATGCAAGTAATTAAATGCAGCATCCTCAAGGACTCCCAGGATCCGGATGTCAGAAGTGTATACGAATCCAGAGCCACAAGAACATCAAAATGGCAGGTTAAGTGGTCATCAGCCAAAACTACAGCCCAACTGACCGCCGATGCCACCCTGACTAAGTTTTTCCCCACCCAAACCACAAAACAAGGTCTTGGCAACGGAAATTTTAACGCTAATCCTACCTCAGTGGAATTTCGTGGCTTGATCACAGCAGCTGCAAACAAGAAGGAGTACGAGGAACGCTTCTCCCACTCAACCACGCTTTGCCACCAAGGCAGATGGACCACGTGGTACGAGAGAGCCATGCCCTTCGACCTCTCCTGGCGCAACCTGATCTACGGTCCTGGACCGCACGTCATTAAATTTGTACTGAATGCCACAATTAATAGTTGCATGACACCTCACATGAGGAAGATGTGGGGTTACAAAGCATTGGACACCTGTCCCATTTGTGACACCAAAGAAAGTTGCACACTACACCATATCATATCCGGTTGCCATACCGCCCTGTCTCAAGGGCGCTACACCTGGAGACACGATTCAGTTCTTCAACATCTGCAACATTTGGTGAATTGTGCCATTAACTCACACAACAAAAACCATCGCCCTGGTATCCACTCAGCCCTATTGGGGCTGTTATTTGTGAGACCAGGAGTCAAACCTGCACCCACCAAAACGCGACCAGCCACTGCCGACCTCCTCGTTGGAGCCACTGACTGGAAGATCCTTGTGGATGTTGGTCGCAACAAACTAGTTTTCCCACCAGAGATCTACAGCACCTCTCAGCGCCCTGATATCGTCATCTGGTCCAAGAAACTCCACAAGGTCCTTCTTGTAGAACTTACAGTACCAGCAGAAGAGGGTATCATAGCAGCCCAAGTCCGAAAAGAGGCCCGCTACCTTGATCTCTGCAACGATATCAACTCGGATAAGTCCACTCCCTGGAAAGCATCCCTTATCACCATTGAGGTTGGAGCCCGGGGCTTCGTTGCTCACACTACACGATCTTTCCTACGTAAGATGGGGTTGACGAATGCCGAGACAACATCCGCTTGCAAAGATATCTCTCTGATCTCAGCGAGATGTTCCTTTGCCATCTACCTGTCGAAAGATAATCAGGCCTGGGCTAACCCCGACCTGATCTCTGTCTACGCCAAACCAGACTCACCCGACCAGTCGGAAGATAGTGGATTCCATTCAATGTGGAAACACCGCCCGTCGTGTCTTTCGTTCTACGGGAGGCAGTGTACCTGCACCCCTTCGAACCATCAGCTCGACAGTGCATAGTTAATTCCTAGTTTTAAGTGTAGAGTTTGATAGAGGCACAGCAGTCCACGCTGCTGTGCTGGATACTGTGTTCCTGTGATATGGCCATCCTGTCTGCGGAGCACATAGTGTTCTGTTGTTCATTGACCACATCATAGGTTCTCGTCGTCGGAATTAATCATGTCTCACGGATTACCCAGTAATCTTAAGGGATCATGAGAACCTCCGCCCCATCCACCCTATCTGCCCTACGCTTACCTCTAGTTATTAACTTGCTTGTCGCTGTTTTTTCCGCTCTGCGCAAACACCTTCTCTCTCTCTCACTCTCTCCCTCCCTCTCTCTTCTCTCTCTTAATTTTGTTGCCTTGAACATTATGGAAAATGATATTTACATGATAAATATGATGTGGTATATACGATGAAGCGGTGATGGCGTAAACCCCATGTCTCCCCCTCCAAAGGGTGCTCTTAAAAAAGAGCAGCTGCTCAGGCGACTGGGCCTCGGGAGAGTCGTATGCTCATATTTTATTTATCATGTTTGTGTTGTTTTTGATGATGTTCAAGGTTCTCTCTTTCTCGCTCTTTCCCTCTCTCTTTCTCTCTCTGATACTCACTAGGGAGTAGATGCTTCTTGTCTAAGGTGGACTTCGTCCAAGCATGCGCCTTGTGCAGGCGCAAGTATGAAAGTCCTTTGTGCCTAGCGCTTGCTAAGCCTTGTGCTCAACACTCCTCTCTCTCTTTCTCTCTCTTTCTCTCTCTCTCTCTCTCTCTCTCTCTCTCTCTCTCTCTCTCTCTCTCTCTCTCTCTCTCTCTC
>JAPOKZ010000040.1:0-9600 GCA_029977385.1 Methanobacteriota archaeon | reverse complement strand
TAGTTGGCCCTGGAAGCCGGGGGACTTCTCTATGCCGGATCCGAAGACTTGCGAATTCAAAGATACCACAGAGCTAGCCAACGGCCTGGTCCGGGTTCTCGATGACGATGGTGTTGCCTCGGGGGAATGGGACCCAGGACTTTCTGCGGAGGAGCTGCAAAACGGTTTGGAGCATATGGTTAGGCTTAGGATTTTCGATGATCGAATGATGAAGATGCAGAGGACCGGTTTGCTTTCATTCTACATGAGGTCACTAGGTGAGGAAGCGGTGGCTATCGCTCAGACAATGGCCCTCCAGGAGCAAGACTGGATTTTCCCCACATACAGGCAGCCAGGAGCTCAGTTTGTTCGAGGAAGGGACATGATCAGCATGATTTGTCATTGTATAGGTAATGAGGAAGACAACATCAAGGGCAGGCAGATGCCAGTACACTACTCCTACAGGGAGGGGAGATTCATTTCTGTTTCGAGTCCAGTCGGGACTCAGTTCAGTCAGGCAGTTGGAGTGGCACTAGCATCCAGCTACAAGGGTCTAGACGAGGTGACCATCACTTGGATTGGGGACGGGGCGAGTGCGGAGGGCGACTACCACTATGCTCTGAATTTTGCTAGTGTTTTCAATGCCCCGGTAATTCTGAATGTCGTGAACAATCAATGGGCAATTTCTACACATGCTAACTTCGCAACTGGAATTGGTGATTTCGCTTCAAGGGGCCTGCCCTACGGGCTCCCCTCAATTAGAGTGGACGGGAATGACTTCTTGGCACTATATTCGGTAACCAAATGGGCTAGAGAAAGGGCTGCTTCTGGAGCAGGTGCCACTCATATCGAAGTGCTCACTTACAGAACGGGAGCCCACAGCAGTAGCGATGATCCCAGTAGGTATAGGCCCGGAGATGAACATACGAAGTGGCCAGGAGGTGATCCCGTCGTAAGACTCAAGGAGCACCTAATCAATATCGGAGAGTGGAGCGAGGAGAGTCATACAGAACTCGAGGAAAGGATAGATGCAGAGGTTGTGGAAGCATACAAAGAGGCGGTAAAATTCGGCGATTTGGCCAATGGTCCATACCCATCAGCAGATACTATTTTCACTGAAGTTTACGAAGAAGTTCCATGGCATCTACAAGAACAACATGATGAGATGATGGGTGGTTAATCGTGACGAACATGAATATGATCCAGTCGCTGAACAGCGCTCTTGACATTATGCTAGATAGGGACCCTGATGTGATTATCTTCGGAGAAGACGTTGGTTACTTCGGAGGGGTTTTCAGGACTACAGACGGATTGCAAGATAAGCATGGAGACCATAGAGTATTCGATACGCCTCTGTCAGAAGGTGGAATCGCCGCTACCGCGTTTGGCATGGGACTGAATGGGCTTAGACCGATTGTGGAGATTCAGTTTGCTGACTACATCTTCCCAGCATACGATCAGATTGTGAATGAGATGGCCAAGATCAGACATAGGTCAGGTGGAGAATTCTGGTCACCAGTCACACTGCGGACCCCTGCTGGTGGTGGAATTAGAGGGGGGCACCATCACTCCCAATCCCCTGAGTCCCAATTTACCCACACCCCCGGGCTGAAGGTTGTCTACTGCTCAACCCCCTACAATGCCAAGGGCCTATTGATTAGCTCAGTAGAGTGCAACGATCCAGTGATCTTCTTTGAACCCAAAAGGTGCTACAGAGGGCCATTCTACGGAGATCCACACAAAGTTCCAACCTGGTCTGATCATCCGGAGGCTGAAGTTCCAGAGGGCGAGTACAGAATTCCACTTGGCCAGGCTAGAATGGCCTTGGAGGGAAGCGAATGCACTGTAATATCTTGGGGGGCCATGGTACATGTGTGTGAGCAGGCAATCAAAGATAGTGGATTCTCATGCGATCTGATAGACTTGCAAACTCTTGTCCCTTGGGACAAGGAAACCGTAGTTGGTTCGATTGAGAAGACTGGTAGGTGCGTCATCGTGCATGAGGCCCCCAAGACTAGCGGATTCGGAGCGGAGATGTCGGCATCTATTCAGGAAAGGTGCTTCTACCACCTCGAGAGTCCCATCGTGAGAGTAACTGGATGGGACACACCTTTCCCCCATACTACTGAATGGGATTACATGCCCGGGCCGACTAGGATTGCCGCGGCGATAGCGAAAACACAGGAGGAATAAGATGGGAAATTTCGTTTTCAAATTACCAGACATAGGTGAAGGAGTAGTTGAAGGGGAGGTTGTCCAGTGGCACGTCTCTGTAGGCGACTCAGTATCCGAGGATGATCCAATCGTGGATGTCATGACAGACAAGGCTACTGTGACTATCCCCTCTCCTGTTAGTGGAGTAATTAGTTCCCTGAGCGGAGATGTAGGAGACATGATTGCCGTTGGTTCTAGCCTTATGGAAATCGATTCTGAAGGCGAGGCAGGGGCCTCAGCGGCGGAAGTTACCGAGGAGCAAGAGCCGGTTTCGGATCCTGATCCGCCCAAGGCACCCGAGCCCGCTCCAGCCCCGAAGGCACCCGAGCCCGCTCCAGCCCCGAAGGCACCCGAGCCCGCTCCAGCCCCGAAGGCACAGCCTGTCCCTTCCGAAATCCAAACCCAGACAGGAAGAGTTCTCGCCAGTCCTGCGGTAAGAAAGAGAGCGCGCGAGAATGATGTAGCCCTATCCAACGTAAGAGGATCGGGACCAGCAGGTAGAATCAGGCATGCAGATCTTGACGCCTTTATCGCTGCTGGGGGGGCAGTTTCTGGTGCACCTCCTATGGCATATTCGCTGAAGAGGACAGAAGTGACGCCAGTGAAAGTTGTGGGCCTAAGAAGAAAGATCTCCGAGCAGATGAGTCTGTCAAAGAGCAGAATCCCTCATTTCTCATATTTCGAGGAAGTGGATGTCACAGAATTGGAGAATCTGAGACAGATTCTAAATTCCACAAGGGACGAAACCCAGCCTAAGTTGACCTATCTGCCGTTCATAATGATAGCATTGGCAAAAATAATGCCCGATCACCCAGAGTGCAATGCTCACTTCGATGATGAGGCCGGAGTGGTAAACAGGAATGCCGCAGTCAATCTGGGAATAGCCACGCAAACGGATAGAGGCCTGTATGTCCCCGTGGTTAAGCACGTCGAGTCCATGGATGTCTGGAAGACGGCTTCTGAAATGCAGAGGGTCTCTGGCTCTGCAAGAGACGGAAGTGCAAGCTTGGACGAGTTAACAGGATCCACATTTACAATCACAAGTCTTGGGAGAGAAGGGGGATTGGGAGCCACCCCCATCATCAACCATCCGGAAGTTGCAATCCTTGGAGTGCACAAGGCCAGAGAGATGCCGGTTGCCCGTAATGGTGCAGTGGTCATTCGCCGGATTATGAACCTATCAAGCGCCTTTGACCATAGAGTAGTCGATGGTGCCGATGGTGCATCACTCATTCAGCATCTAAAGAGAATGCTGGAGAACCCGGCACTCATATTCATGTGAGGTTCTTATGGTCGAATCAAGAAAATGCCAAGTCTTGGTGGTCGGCGCCGGACCGGGAGGGTATGTGGCCGGGATCAGGGCTGCCCAGTTGGGCCTTGATACCGTGATAGTTGAGGGCGACAAGGCGGGTGGAACCTGCCTTATTCGGGGATGCATCCCAAGTAAGGCAATTATTCATGCTGCTGAGAGGTTCGAGAATCTTCGTCTTCACTCAGAAGGAGGGCACATGGGGCTTTCTGTTACTGGTGAGCCCGAAGTTGATATGATGGCCCTGGTATCTTGGAAAGACTCCATCGTCGATAGGCTGAACAAAGGAGTTGAAGGACTCCTAAAGGCGGCTGGCGCAGAGTTAGTTCAGGGTTGGGCAAAGTTCGATGGCCCCAAGACCTGTACCGTGGAAAATGATGGTGAAGTACTAAAAATCGAAGCTGAAAACGTGATCATCGCAACGGGCTCCAGTCACATCGACCTCCCGTTCATGCCATGTGACGAGGAGTTCATCCTATCTTCTACTGGGGCTCTAGATATGGAGTCTCTACCTAAGAGCGTTGCAATAGTTGGAGGAGGGTACATAGGGCTCGAACTAGGTTGCGCTCTTTCAAAACTCGGTACCGAAGTAACAGTTCTCGAAGGCATGGAAAATATTCTCGCGATAATGGATAAGGAAATACGCAGGCCATTGGATCTATGGCTAAAGAAAAACAACGTGACTATTCATACCGAATCTCTAGCCAGGGGTGCTGAGATTAAAGGCAAAGGGGCATCCAGAAAGGTCGAGATAACATTCGAGAAAGATGGCTCTGAGCAGACCTTGAAAGTGGACAAGGTACTAGTCACCGTTGGAAGGAAACCAAACACGAAGGGTTGGGGTCTGGAGAATATCGGAGCCAGGATGGACGGTTCGGGTAGGTTCATCAGAACGGATAGACAATGCAGAACATCAGTACCAGGAGTTTACGCGATTGGGGACGTTTCGGGAGAGCCCATGCTGGCTCACAAGGCCAGTGCTGAGGGAGAGATGGTAGCGGAGATTATTGCTGGACACAAGAGGGAGTTCGACAAGGTCGCGATTCCTGCAATAGTTTTCACCGAGCCTGAGATTGTTTCAGTGGGGCTGACTCCCGATGAAGCCAAAGAGAGGGGAGAGGAAATCATTGTTGGAAAATTCCCTCTTGCTGCTAATGGAAGAGCCTTGAGTCTTGAAGCAGAAAAGACTGGGGGATTCATCAGAGTGACTGCTAGGGAGGCCGACCATGTCATCCTAGGAGTTCAGGCCGTTGGCAGCCACGTAGCAGAGTTACACTCAGAATTCGTTCTGGCACTAGAGATGGGCGCATTACTGGAGGACGTGGCTGGTACTGTCCATGCCCACCCCACCATGTCGGAGGCATTCCATGAGAGCGTTCTCAAAACGCTAGGCCATGCTATCCACATAAGTTGAGGTTTCTGATGGGAAGAGTCGCCGTACTAAGGTGTGGAGTCGTGGAATACCACGTAATTTTTGAGTTGATGAAGGACCTCCAACAGAAGAGGATTGCAGGAGAAATAGAAGACACGCTGATCTTTGTTCAGCATCCAGAAGTAGTTACTATCGGTCCAAAGGCTGTTAGAGAAGAGGTCTCGATTGACGATTATCCAACTACTGAGACTGATAGGGGAGGAGGAGTGACCTGGCACGGACCTGGGCAACTAGTCGTTTATCCGATCATAAAGTGGAGAGTCCACGAGCAGAGCATAAGAGGAGTGATAGGAAGCCTAGAGGATTGGGCGATAAGGGCGCTAAAGGAGTGCGGGATAACTTCCTACAAAGACCCAGAGATGCAGGGAGCCTGGGTTGACGGGCACAAGATTTGTTCGATTGGACTGTCTTTCCTCCACTGGGTTAGCAGGCATGGAATGTCGATAAACATCGATACCCCGGACAATCGAGTTGAGGGGATAGAATGCTGTGGAATCCCAGCAGGGAAGCACACTAGTCTGTCAAAGTTAGGATACGACATAGACGTAGATGGGGGAACCATAGACGTAAACAGGATTGAGAGGTGCCTTATCGAGACCTGTGAAGAGGTTCTCGACAGGACTCCCATGGAACCTGTCGAGTGGTTTCCGGAGATGATAGTTTGACGAGACCCAGAAGGGGCGATTTAGCTAGACACTGGATTCTTGATCCTGAAACCTGCTTCCTAAACCACGGTTCTTTCGGAGCGACTCCAGTATCTGTCCTGGAGGAGCAGAGCAGACTTAGGAACCTAATCGAGAGTGATCCGGTTAGATTCTTCGAGAGAGATTACATGCCCATGATGAAGGAAGCCGTGAGTAAACTATCGGAATTCATCAATGCTGATCCGGAAGATCTTGTATTCGTTAAAAACACCACAGAAGGTGTCAATACGGTCCTGAGAAGCCTAGATTTGAAGCCGGGTGACGAGATTATCGTTACCAATCACAGCTACCAAGCTTGTTGGAATGCTGTTGACTTCGTAACCGAAAGGTCGGATGCAAAGACCGTCGTCGTAGATATTCCGTTCAGAGTGAAGAACGAGAAAGATGTAGTCGATTTGATTATGGACAAAGTAACTGGAAAGACCGTTCTCGCGATGATTGATACGGTAACAAGCGCAACCGGGCTCAGAATGCCGTTCGAGAAGCTAGTACGGGATCTACAGGGAGTCGGGGTAGACGTGCTTCTTGATGCTGCACACGGTCCTGGCATAGTTCCGCTTGATCTGATTGCAATGGATGCGGCATTTTGCACTGGAAACTGCCACAAATGGATATGCACCCCAAAGGGCTCTGCATTTCTACATATCAGAGAAGATAGGAAGAGTCTGGTGAGGCCATTAAGTATCAGCCATGGACACAGCTTCGAGGGTACGGATCAGGAGAAATTCGAGTATGAGTTCGGATGGCCGGGAACGCAAGACCCTACTGCCTGGCTCTGTATTCCTCACGCAATAGAATTCCTTGGGAGCCTAGTAGATGGGGGATGGCAGGAGATAATGGAGCATAACAGGGCACTCGCCATACAGGGGAGGGAGATTATCTGCAGTGCCTTAGGTACTAGTCCGCCTGTACCCGAGTCGATGGTGTCCTCTATTGCAGCCGTTGAGATGCCGGATGAGGGGGATGTGGGGCCGATGAGTCTGGAGGGGGATCCTTATCACAACTTTCTGCTAGATGAGTTCGGAATCCAAGTTCCCGTTTTCCCATGGAGGCATCACAACAAGAGGTACATCAGAATATCTGCACAACTGTACAATCACGTGGAAGAGTACGAGTTCCTAGCAGACTGTCTGAGTAGATCTCTCTGATTCTGGAAAGCAAACCATTGAATGGAGGGTGGCATACCCAGACACATGCCTGAGGTGGTTGTGGCCCTTACCGGAGCGTCCGGAGCAAAGTACTGCGTGAGACTCATAGAAGCCTTGGTTGAACACAAGTGGTCGGTGAGGCTAATCGTGACTGGAACTGGTGCAATTAACCTAGATCTGGAGTGCTCTATGACTCCTAGCGAGTTGGCATCTATGAACGGAGTCATACTAGAGGACAATGGAAATCTAGCCGCAAAATCCGCTTCTGGTTCAGCAAGATTCGATGCCTATGTCGTCTGCCCTGCGAGTGGCACCACAATAGGTAAAATCGCGGCCGGGATCAGTGATAACCTTGCAACTAGGAGCGCACTGGTGGCAATGAAGGAGAGGAGGAAATTGATAATTGTCCCAAGAGAAGCGCCTTACTCAACCCCTCATCTCAAGGCGATGTTCAATCTATCTGAATGGGGGGCCGTGATCTTGCCTGCTAGCCCAGGATTCTACAACTCTCCTGAAAGTATCGATGATCTAGTTGACTTCGTCGTGGCTAGGATTCTAGACCAATTGGATATTGATCACTCCATTGGTAGAAGATGGTCGGGAGAAGAGGTTCCGTTGGAAGACTGACTCCTGCCATGTACTATATTGGAATGGGTTCAATAGTGTTGGAAAGTACTGAGCTGTAGATATCATGAACGAATGGCTGCGAGGCCTCAACAGGCCGTCATCAACAGTCCTGGTTGCTGGAATGTTAGTCCTTGGGACCGTAGGAGGCGGGCTATTGTACGGAGAGGAGATTTCTAACTGGGTTGGTGGGGACACTGAATACGAACTAATCGACTTTGACTCAAACCAAACCAGAGCCTATGCCCAGGGCCTTGTGAATCTAGGGGATCCAGTCTGGGGAGGGAGGCTTTCAGGTACTGTCGAAGAAGAGAACGCTGCTCAATCCATTAAGACCAACTTCTCAAACAGCGGGCTTCCTTCCACTCTCGAGGAGTTTGAGGTCCCGTTGTACTACATGGGAAACTCATTCGAACTAATGATTTGTAATTCTGGTACTCTTGGAGTGGTTTTCGGGGGACCAACCCCCTGTACGGTTGCCGATATTAATCGAGAAGAGACGATCTTCCAGCACACCGTGGAGTTCGTTGTACAGGGATACAGCGGAAGTGTAGACATTCCTGCCAGCAGTAATGTTGAGGTCGTAGATCTCGGAATGGGGAATGAATCTGAGGACTGGGACGTTGCAAGCAATGGGGTCGGCTTAGTATGGCTTCGTGATGGAGAGGACGGGCAGGCTGGAACGGAAAGCAACACGGTCCTGATGAAGAGGGCTCAGGAAAACGGCCTCAGAGGATTGATCACTGTTAATTCTAGGCAGAACTGCGATGATTTGGTTGCCGGAGATTGCATCCCATACTCGAAATCTCTGGATATTACTCAGTTTGAGGAGAGGCCCTACGATATTGGCTTCGTGATGGTATCTAGAAGCGTCGGGGAGCAGATTTCAGAGCAGGTTGTAAATTCTGGCGGTATGCTTGGATTCCAAGTCGATGTGGACAACCAGAACAATGGGAACATACATGTTCCCTGCGGAATCCTAGAGGGAGAGACTGACCAATTGATTGTAATCGGAGCTCATCACGATACGGTGTATAATGGCCAAGGAGCAGTGGACAACACCGCAGGAACAGCAACTGTGATGGAGATAGCTAGGCAATTCGGAATTCTTCATTCGGAACTCGGTGATCCGAAGATGACAGTTTACTTCTGCACTTGGGGTGGCGAAGAAGAAGGCCTGTGGGGTTCTAAGGAGTGGGTGGACAAGCATAGGGATGACCTCGCTGAAAACCTCAGGTTGTACATCAATCTCGATATGAACCACGTTGATGCTGAGAGGAACTCAGGGGTTGTCCTCCAAGGCAATAGCAAGACTGACGTTCGCCATATCAGAGGCCTAGTTGAAGAGTTCTCATCCTCCCACCCAGAGCTTTACGGAAAGTATAGCATTACGGTGAGAGAACTAGAGTCAGAGCAGATGCCCTACAATTCGGATCATGCCCCATTCGTTTACGAAGTGCATCAAGAGGAAGGCGAGTTTGGCAAAGCGATGCTCTGCTATGGTTCTGGATCGTTGGAGTACCACACCTACTTGGACAACATGGACAGATTCAATGAAGAGAGCTTGGCTGTGTCTGGGATTATCTATGGGTCCCTAGTTAGGCACTTAGCGTGGAGCTAAGCGGAGCAGAAAGAGACAATCTCTTCGTAATCAGGCTCAACTCCTGGGTTTTCTGCTACCCAACGATACTGAACCGTCCCCTCACTATCGACAATTATGACCACTCGATTGGCGCTGACGTAGCCGTCAATACCCCCTAATCCGACGAATTTTGCATCATATTCCTCCACGACGACTCTATCCAAATCCGATAGAAGTTCGAATTCTAGGTTGTATCTTCTAGAGAACTCCGCATTAGCCCATGGGGAGTCGACGCTGATCCCCAATACAGTTGCATTGCAATCGTTTAGTTTGGCAAGATTTTCCTGGAATGAGCACATCTCTTGGTCACAAACGCCAGTAAAGGCTCCTGGATAAAATGCTAGAATCACGGTCTTTCCAAGATGTTCAGACAGTGTTACTTCTTCCTTATGGGTATTCTTCAGTGTGAAATCGGGCGCCGTATCGCCTACTTTTACCATACATGGGCCACGGGGTCTGTAATTTGAAGATGCCTCTAAGGAAGCAGTAAGACTGTCTGAACATCACGGAAAGACCGTGATTCTGGCATTTTTTCCGGGAGCCTTTAC
>JAPOKZ010000043.1:0-9229 GCA_029977385.1 Methanobacteriota archaeon | reverse complement strand
CCGAACGTTCTTCGATGAAGAATGTGCTAGGCCCGTACGCATCTGGATCGTCTTCGTAGTATCCGTGAGTCGTCTCAGTAAGCCATAGAACATCTATGTCCGTGTACGGGTTGTCATCCCAATCAACATCCAAGATGATCGCCCCCTCGTCGTCGAGTTCCTCGGGCCAGTCTACTGTGAGGAACCTCCAATCCCCGCTCTCAGGCCTCCACCCCCAGCGCATCGCACCACTGATCCAGGATTCCGTGTATAGGGTCTGATTGGTCACGTTCCCGTCCAGGGGATTTGGGACTAGGGAGAAAGGCCCCTCCCATGGGACGTTTGTGACTATTGGAAGGGTCCAGCTTCTGGTATGATTAGGGTCGTCTGCTGATTGTGACTCGATAAGAACCCCGTGCTGATGAAGACCTGGCGTGGCTCCATCAGGTACCGATACCGTAACAGGGACTGTGCTATTCGAGCCGGGTCCGATTTCTATGCTCTCGCTAGTGGAAATCCAATCGTCATCGGATATCCCGAAGGAAGTCCAGTCGACTTCTATCCGGACTGGGTCTAGCCCCGAAGGGGTTGCATCATACCTCCAAACCCCAAGGAGTAGGCCGTCTCTAGCATCTTCGAAGGGTAGGCCCACTCTTACCTCCGCCTGAGGACCGTGTGACCACCAGTAGGTCACTTCCTCGAGCTCTTCTGAGTCCTCCCACTCAGATTCGTCAACCATGCCGTCGGAGTCGCTATCGTTGTGATAGATGCCGTCTCCATCGAAGTCGCTCCACCTGAAGACCTCAAGATATACCCTCTCCATTGAGGACCTGTCGAGATCGTGGTCGAACGCATCATACTGGATAGTAGCTCTTGCGCGGAATTGTACGGTATCTGGGTGTAGACTATGAGATGAGTCATTGGTGATGTGTATGGGAATCAGAAGATCTGGCCGATCGCCTTGGTGTCCGTCCCATGTGTCGTTCTCCCCCCCTTCTGATCCGTTTCCTGTGCTGTTCCAGACCAGGACCTCATGAGCGAGGGGTTGGAATGAGACGGGCGTCAGATTCAGCTCCAGTTCTGAAAATCCGGGGTTTTCGAAGTTGACTTCGAATGTCTGAGATTCTCCCGGACCTATGGAATTTAGATTCGCGTCCCTATGCTGGCCATGGAACCACCCTGTGTTCCATTGGGCAGGGGATGCAGACCATGTTCCGTTCTCTGCTGCTAGTGTCTTGACCGCACGAGAGGCGTTCATCCAACCGCCCCCCTGGACAAAGGACTCGTACCCCCTGTCGTCAGAAGTTGAGAGGACAAAGTCTCGGAGCTCCTGGGATTTGGGATGGGAACCCCTGTTCTCCAGCCAAGCCTCTTCGACCAAAGCAAGGAGTCCGGCCACAACCGGTGTGGCCAGGCTGGTCCCCCCCCACGTAGTCCATGCCTGATTCGCGTTGTCGTAGTTGTTGAGTGGCATATCTCCCGTTGCCGACCAACCAACTGCAACTATGTCAGGATCCATCCTCCCAACGGCATTTGGGCCCCTGTTCGACCATGGTGCGCTCTGTCCCCATGAGTCTGAGGAGCGACTGCTGAATGCACCCACTGAGAACACCCCATGGGCGGCCCCTGGTACCTTTGTGGTCCCAAAGCCATGGCCTCCGTTTCCGATTGCCACGGCATATGATGCATTGGAGTTGTAAACTCTGGTTATCCAATCGAGGTACAGAGAGTATCCATCGGCACCGGAGTCGTCGACGGAAGAGTACCCGAAAGAGAAAGATCCTATGTGGGGTTGATCGGGGGTTTTCGGATCTCCATCATAACCCTCGGCAATGAATCTCCATGCATCCAATGAGTGCCCTCCGGAGTAGTGGTTACCGATTGAAGAAATCGTAGCATTGGGAGCCATGCCGAGGACCCTCCCCTCGTCAACTACGCCTTGGGCAGATATAGCACTGGCACAAAGCGTTCCATGACTTCCCGACTCTAGCATGAACAGGGTCAGGTTACCAGGCCCTGCAATCCGGTCAGAGTACCCATGCCTGGCAGAGTAGGTCGCTCCATACGGCACCCCGTTTACACCATCAGAGACCCAGTACACGAGTCCTGCCGATACGTCCCAGAGGCCATCGCCATCCGTATCCCTCCCAGAGGTCTCCTCTCCGGGTCGCATGGGAGTCTCGTTTCCGAACCATCCATCTCTGTCAGTATCGGGCCAGACGGTCTCGTATACCCCTGCAAGTCTATCGTCTACAACAAGGATAGGGACATCGCCACCGGCTCTATCGCGAAGTCGCCAGTCAGGATGCTCGCCTAGGTGATATTCCCCAGATAGAGATGCGTTCACTCCCGTGATGTTCAGGCCCGATTCATCAAGTATCCCGTCCGAATCATTATCGAAGTCTATGGCTGACGTGTCAGCATACCACGTATTCGACTCGGGGTATGCCTTTCCATCTACCATCCAGGTGTACATGCTGTTGTGATCGAACATAAGAGGCCAGCCGAAGTATGAAGAATTCTGGAAACCAACTCTGGCCTGGGTACCGTTCAGGTCGGGGTGGGCGAAGTCGACCCCAGTATCTGCAACTGCGACTATTAGGCCCTCGCCTGAGAATCCCATCTCCCAAGCATCATTAGCACCATGTATCTCTCCCGATCTTACAGTATTGGGACTTGGCTCGATGGGTAGAATCCCATATGGCTCAGGGGAATTCTCTGCATCCAGCAGAGCCACCATTCCTGAGACGCGGATTAGCTTGGGCAATAATGAGGAGTTGACCCAAAATGTTCGATGATCTGTTCCTGAGGAGGTTATGTCATGCTGGGAGAATCTTTCTCCTGGTCCAGTTGGAGCCTGCCTGTCAATAGCCCCCATCTGCCTCTGCCACGAGTCCAGGTGGCCAAGAGAACCGGTGATGGCAGTGACGCGAATCCTATCCTGCCCGTTTTCCGACCTTTCGATAAGTGACTGTTCCACCCATGGATTAGGGGTTGCCCTGACTTCGGATTCGTTTTCTGAGATTTCGGTGAAATCATTGTTGTTTTCTGGAGTCGCCCCATAGGCAAAAGAAGACAATGAAGAGGATAGCAGCAAAACCATCGATATCAGTACAAGTCTGCCTCGCACGACTCATGGCAGGAAGAATATGGCTTGATATTGACGGCTAATAGTCCCGTCAAATACAAGAACCACGGCATTGAGGACCGGTCGGAGTCCCGTAGTGTAGTGGTCCATCATCTCGGGTTTTGGTCCCGGGGACCCTGGTTCGAATCCGGGCGGGACTACCAAAAAAGAAAACCACGAGAGGTGCTAATTGTCGATTGCCCCGGGATCCCTTTTCAGGTCCTTTGTTATGTTCTTCTGGTGACTCTCCAGAGTTCCTCCCCCGATTTCGAGTAGTTTTGCGTCCCTCCACATCCTCTCGACTACGTACTCTCCGACGTAACCATATCCGCCCATTACCTGTATTGCCCTATCCGCGATGTTCTTCGCGGCCGTGGTAGCATAGAGTTTGACACCGTCTGAGTCGAGCCTGTGGCCTGCTTCGGAGAGTTCTATCTGTCTAGCAGTTTCGTAGACGTAGGCCCTCATGGCCCTGTACTCTGCCCATGACTCACCAATATGGCGCTGGATCTGCCCAAAGTCTCTGATCTGCTTTCCGAAGGCCTCTCTTTCTGTTGCGTATGAGTTCATGTCATGGAGGCACCTCCTAGCTATTCCGAGGCTCATAGCTGCAAGTCCGACCCTCTCGTGCTCCAGGTTCCTCATCAGATGAATCATCGATTCTCCTGGATTTCCCACCACGTTCTCTGCTGGGACAACACAGTCCTCGAACACGAGTTCAGCGGTAGTGCTGGCCCTCATCCCTAGCTTGTCAGTTATTTTCTGACCGGCTGAGAATCCCTCCATCCCCCTCTCGACTAGGAATGTGGTTATCTCCGCCCTTCCCCTATCGTCAGTACCAGTCCTTGCGTATAGCCAAACGATATCGGCAGGAGTGCCCGCATCGTCGATAATTCCGTTTGTGATCCACATTTTCCTTCCGTTGATCACCCATGAGCCGTCACCCCTGATTGAAGCGTTTGTCTGCATGCCCAATACATCTGTGCCATAGTCTGGTTCGCTCATACCTAGGCACCCCACCCACTCGCCGCTGCAGACCTTGGGGAGGATACGAGCCCTCTGAGCGTCGGTTCCGCTGTGGACCAGGTTGTTCACGAAGAGTTGGTCATGTGCTAGGAATGCTAGGCACAACCCGGGGTCTGAGTATGATAATTCCTCGTTAACTATCGCTACAGATGTAGCATCCATCCCAGCACCTCCGAACTCAGGAGGGACGGTTAGCCCAAGTAGCCCCATCGAACCCATCTCTCTGAACAGTTCTAAGTTGAATCGCTCCTCTCTGTCGTTCTCGAGGGCCTGAGGCTCCACTCTGTCTCTGACAAAATTACGAACCATCTCCCTAAGCATCGAGTGCTCCTCGGTGGGATTAGCGATATCCATGTCTCGCCAACTCTCAGACATGCCACTGCTAGGGGTGGTCGTCGTAAGAGGGATTCGTTGGTTGAGGCTCTAGTTCCAGAATGCAGAGTCCTCCCAAGGAAGCCCTATGGCTATCCCGACAATCTCTAGAATAACGAAGTTCCAAACCAGGTAAGTCAGTATAGCGGCTGTAAAAACTGCCAGAGTTGTGTTGACTACCCTGGTCTTCTCCCTCTTTACGTCGTCCAGAGTGCAAACTCCTCGATTGCGAAAGTAAACTACCAGTCCGTAGGATAGCATTGAGAGGGATACTAGGTAAAGAGCGAATCTGACCCAAGAGTAGTACAGATCGTTTGAGAGTTGGTCCGCTGCAACTATGGCTGAAGACCCTGCAAGCATAACCCAAACTACTGATGGCAGGCAGCAGAGGCTAGCTGTGATGGCCGATAGGGCAACTAGCCTCGTGAGGGGGCGTGTCTGCTCTGAGTCCATTCAACCGCTTCCTATGGGGTGACCCTTCTGCTATCTCTTGGGAATGGGATAGCCTCTCTGATGTGCTCGGCCCCGGAAAGCCAGGTGCATAGCCTGTCGACGCCCAAGCCGAAGCCCCCGTGAGGGACTCCTCCGTACCTCCTGATATCGATGTAGAATTCATATGGCTCCCTGGGGGTCCCCTCCTCGTCGATGCGCTCGAGTATTTCCTCCTCGGACCAAGTCCTCTCTCCGCCCCCAATAATCTCCCCGTAGCCCTCTGGAGCTAGAAGATCGTGACACAGAACATATTTCGGATCTTCAGGATCGGGGCGGTGGTAGAATGGCTTGGCGACTCTGGGGTAATGGGTGAGGAAGTGCGGGACCTCGAAGTCAGCAGTCAGGATCTTCTCTTTCGAGTAGTCCAAATCTTGGCCCCACTCAATCTCTACACCCTTTGATTGTAGTATCTCGATGGCCTCGTCGTAGCGCATCCGAGGGTATTTGCTTTCGGCGAATTTAGCCACCGAGGACAAATCCCGACCTAATTCCTCAAGCTCCTCTGGCCTCTCTTCTAGCAGGGTACTTGCGACATGCCTCACTACTCCCTCGCCGTGTTCCATCACCTCATCGTTAGAAGCCCACGCGACCTCCATCTCAGCATGCCAGAACTCTGTAAGGTGCCTTCTTGTCCTACTCTTCTCGGCTCGGAAAGAGGGTGCCATTGTGTACAGCCTCTCGAGGGCAGGCATAGCTGCCTCCGCATAGAGTTGCCAAGACTGAGTGAGGTATGCCTTCTTGCCAAAGTATGGGACTTCGAACAGGGTGCTCCCCCCTTCCACTGCTCCTGCAACGAAGTTAGGGGCCTGGTACTCAGTGAAGTCTCGACTACGGAAATATGAGTGGATTGCTCCGAAAACCGTGCTCCTAATTTTCAGCATGGTGGTCATTCGACTTGTTCTGAGGTAGAGGTGCCTGTTGTCCAGAAGGAACTCTGTCTCACCCCCATCGGAGTCCTCCATCGCCGATTCGGTGATGGGGAAAGGGCGTGCAGGGTTCACTGGGCCGACCACAGTAGCAGAAGTAACCTGAACCTCGTGACCGTGCTCGCGATCTGTTGGCTCGACCACACCTGTAATCTCCACACTGGATTCGATTAGTGCGTTCTTCAGAGATTCGAAGCACTCGTCACCGACAACCTCTCTCTTGGCCACGCATTGTACGTTCCCTGTGGAGTCTCTAAGAACGAGGAAACGGATCTTGTTGGAACCCCGAGTCCTGTGGACCCACCCCTTCAGAACTACCTCTTTAGCATCATGGGAGCCAGACCTAACATCTCCAATCCAGTACTCTTTCGCCATAGCGTCGCCCAATCGTCCGTCTCAGACCATCGGTTATGAAACCTCGATTGCTCAGCATATACATTGGCGGGTCTGACGGGGTTCGAACCCGCGACCGCCCGGTTAAGAGCCGGGTGCTCTACCTGACTAAGCTACAGACCCGGCTCGGGATTGGCAGGCCCTCTTTAACGGCGACGGATGCTAAATCCTTCCACCGGGCTTGATCAGCTCACTGATGCCATCACCCGAAGCCATGATCACTGCGTCGCATATACTCACGAATAGCCCTACCTCGACAACCCCGGGGATATCGGAAATGGCCCTCTCCAGGGATATTGGGTCGGATATTGTGGGGCCGAAGGAGCAATCCAAGATGAAGCCGTGATTATCGGTCTCGAACGGGCCTGAGCCTTTTGTCCTCAGTACGACTTCCCCGGGGCAAATCCGAGAAATCTCTTCTCTGACTTCTTCCCAGAGGTTCGAGTCGACCTCAACTGGCAGATCAAATGCACCCAATACGTCCACTTTCTTTGTTTGATCGGCTACAACGACCATTGATTTGGATTTCAGAGCAACAATCTTCTCCCGAGTTAGTGCCCCTCCGCCCCCTTTGATTAAATCGAAGTTTTGATCGAACTCATCTGCACCATCGATTGTCAAATCCAGATGTCCTGAGTCCTCAATTGTTCGCAACGGAATCCCCAGTTCCTCGGAAAGCCGCCTTGTATCTTCACTGGTGGGGACACCGACTAAATTCATCCCTTCCTCATCTATCATCCTGGCTATCTCGATTATCGAGTACCTAACAGTTGAACCCGTACCTAGCCCTAGTGCCATGCCGTCTTTGACGAAGCGACATGCTGCGATACCTGCTTGCTCCTTCAGGAGCTCAACATCCTCCATGGATCGGCGTCTAGTAGGACGTGCATGATGGTTGCCCTCGGCATGCGGTGGGTTCTTCCGGTATGGTGCATCCGCTTAGCCGAGGGAGCAGGAGGGTCGCTGACAGTGTTAGACACTGAGGAAAGTCCCCTCTCCGCGATGCAGGCGTCTCGTCACAAGACGAGGGTCCGGGAGGGCCGGCTCTGCAGCAGAAACGAACCATACCAGGAGTACGGTGAACCCGAGAGGGGGAGGTTTCCTGAGTGTGGATGGAACGGGCAACCACGCCGGAGCAAGTCCAAGCAGGTCCGAATAGCATCGGCAGGACCGGGTAGGATGCATAGTTGAATGCGACCAGCCGCAAGGTGAACAGAAAGGGGCTTACTCCCTGCACCCTCGCCAAACTATCTGAATACGACAGCGTCTAGAGGTTCTGAATCTGCGATTGATCCACTCTCATCATAGTCCTGCCATGTTCCGAAGGATTTGCCCCGAAGAGCATGAGAAATTTCGTGATAGGCAACAATCAGGCTCGGCAAAAGAATGGAGCTGGTTAGCAGGGCCAAGACCAACAGTAGCATCATCAGTACGAAGAAGTTCTGCAGACCGGGGATCCCAACGAACAGGCCCGCGGCAAGCCCTGTGCAAGTCGTTGCTGTGGTCTCGAAAATTGTCCTCCCCGTTCTGGAGACTGACTTCTGTATTCCAGCAGGGGTCTCTCGTTCGTCCTTTATTCGGTCAATGATGTGGATTGAGTCATCCACACCTATTCCGAACACTAGGGTGCCTATCATTGCTGTGAAAACGTTGACATTGACTTTGTAGAACCACATAAGGAGCGGTTGCCAAAGAACAACGACTCCAACGGCTGTCATGGTGAATAATGCCAGCCTTACTGACCTGAACAGTATGGCCATCATTAGTAGGAGTATCAGCATTGTTGCAATTGTTGTCTTTGACTGGGCCTCATGTATGCCGTCGTTAATGTCCAGAGAAACTGGGAGCCCGCCTGTCAGGAGGGAGTTGAACACGCCATCTATTCCAAGAGCGCTGCATCTTAGCGCATTTGAGCACCCCCCCTCGTCTAGATGTCCGTCGATAGTGTCCCTCAGCCCCCCTGCCACTGCCAGATTGATGTATGGTTGATTTACGTAGACCAGCGTCTTGGTCTCGCCATTGCCATCGTCTGAGTTCATCAGCATCGATCGAACTTCTGGACTAAGTGTATCGAATGCGATATTCACCATATCCTCTCTGCTGCTAACCGTGTAGGGCCAGCAGTCTGGACGAAGTGGGTTGGACGATTCGTCCCAACACTCGTCGTGGATGAGGTCCCAGAGACTCTGATCGTACAGTTCCAGAGTCCCCACCTCTAAGTCTACATGAATAGCCTTGAGTATATTCACGAGACTGATTGTAGTGGTATTCTCAACATTGTCGATCCTTATTGTCTGCATCCTCTCAATCGAATCTAGGATAGGCAAATCTCTGATTGGTGCAGTATCGTTCTCTGTAACGTATTCGGTGGCGTCAACGATGAACATGTTCGTCTGACCGCCCTCGAAAACAATGCTATACTCCCTCAAAGTCTCATAAGACTCGAGATTTGGAGGGACCTCGTCAGATGATCCTGTGATGTCCTTACCCAACTGCTCCTTGAACATCATGCCACCCCAAACTGTGGCAGCTGTAGAAATGAGGATTACAACAACAGTAGCCTTGAGGGGCACCCTTCCCACGGACTCCCAGAACTCATCTAGAAGAGAGAATGTCAAGGTAGTCGAAAGTGTGAATCCCAATATCATTAGGTTTGACGGGGATAGGTCCAATCTTGTCAGGTCGGTGATTAGGAGTAGGGCCCCTGTGAATAATAACGTGGAAACTACATAGAAGAATACGCTGTTAATCCCCATAATCGTACCGAAAACATCTGAGGTGTCAATGGCTGATTCCTCCCTCTTCTTCCAAGGAGTCTCCCTTACACTTGACTCCTTCTGAAGCGCTATCCTCTTCCTTCTAGCGGACTCCACTACTCCGCTTCTGAGCAGGCCATCTGAGTCTCCTTTCCTGT
>JAPOKZ010000114.1:0-2058 GCA_029977385.1 Methanobacteriota archaeon | reverse complement strand
CTCCTCCACCTTTGGGGCAATGGTCTCCGCCATGGTGTTGACAGCATTCGCACCCATTGCATCCCTGCAATCTACGTGAATATGCACAATTACCATCGGTCCGGAGCCCGTTTCGATCACCCTGGCATCTAGGTCCCTGCAACCACCGCCGAACTTGACCAGTATCGGATCAACCTCGTTGCAACTGGAAACCAACTCTCCCTTGGATGAAATTATCGAGTCCCTTGCCCCTTGTGGGTCATCGCACCCGACGACCTGAATCTGACCTATCATCACTGGATCATCGTTGTCCGACTTGAAGCCCCCGTTTGCTAGGCATCTCTTGGCCATGTTGCTCGCAGCAGCTACGACACTCGGCTCCTCCAGAACGAATGGTATGGCATAGTGTGAACCATCAACTACGAAGTTCGTTGCTACCCCTATTGGGAGGGAGTAAGTCCCAACCACGTTCTCAATCATCCTGTCTGCCGACTCTTCGTCCAACTCACCTGTTTCGGCCCAGGCTCCGACCTGCTCCTCACTCAATTCTGCTATCTCTGCAAGCAGTTCCCTTCTCTCCGAAACTGATAGTTTGTAGAGCCCTCCGATACGACTGTTCTCTATTGGCATAGTACTCAATTGGTTAGACATGGCAACGGGCTTCTAACCTTTTTCGAGCCGAAGGTACTGAAAAAAAGCGTTAATTTCAGCGTTAACGCTTCGTTAACGCTTAGTTAAACCGTTAATTATGCGTTAATCAAGACTCTAGAGAAATTGATTACTGCTCAGAAATTACTCGATTAATCTATTCGGATTTGGAAATTAACCTGTTAATTCCACCTGTTGGACCCGTAATTATGCGTGAATATTAAGAATCTCAGATGCGGCTGCCCGGCTATGGTAGTGGGGAGGGTTTCGCCAATGGATGTCCCTACTCTTCGGGGCAACCCCTTCGACTCCAGGCCAATTGAGAGGAATCGTGCAGGCGAGATAGTGGGGCGACAAGAAATTCTGATTAGATGGAAGGAGCATATGCACTCCCAATCCCCACGACTAATCCTCCTCTCTGGAGAGAGGGGGTCCGGACGGACTTCATTGATCAATGCCATTTCGTCGCAGACCAACGAACGCTTCATTGGCACATTTTGGCACAGCGAGGATCCACTAAATTGTGCTCTTGACGAACTCGCCATCACATTCTGCGGATACGATATCCCTCGAACCATGCATCAAAAGGTGGAGAGGGTAGTGGAGACTCTCGACTCAAACTCAGGACCCTTGCCTCTAGTGGCCTTGGACTATCCGGCTCATGTGGATATCTCGTCATTCCTGTCTTTGATAATGCCCATCCTCCAGCGTTTCAGGGCACTGGTCATCATCTCTCTATCCAATTCTCAACTAACTTCACTGGACGAAGGAGTGAGGGAAGTCTTCGATGAATACGCCACCATTGCCCCATTCTCAAATGAGCAGATACAGACTCTCTGCAATAGTAGAATCAGAAAAATGTCTCCGGAGAAGTGGAACATCAATGGAGAACTTCTCGAAGCTATATCGTCCAGGACCGGTGGAAATGCAAGATCGGTCATCAGCCTGCTGAGGGACCTAGTGGATGAGAGGAGAAACATGGGAAAGGAAGGAACTCTTGAATCTCTAACTAGTTGGAATCCTCCAGAAATCGCTGATTTGACAGAAAATATTGTCCAGGAATCAATAGAACAGAATATTCCCGATGAGCCCGATAATAGTGAAATAAAAACAGAAGTGGAAACTAGTAAATCAGTTTTCGATTTCGAGCCGTTGGAGGAAGAAGAGAGAATAGAAACAGGACTAACCCATGAAGAGGACTGGGACGTAGAGCCCGATGACATGCGGGAAGAAGAATCGGAGGATATTGAGCATATTCAAGAAGAAGTAGAGGAAGACGACCCCCTCTCGTTAGATGATGATTTGAATCACATTTCCGATTGGTCAATGGATGATGGTACTGCGCTTTCGATGGAGGCCGGAACGGAACCTCCACAGAGAGGCTCAACCAGAGGTTTCTTCGGACTTGTCAGCAGGTCTAGAATAACCAAT
>JAPOKZ010000171.1:0-1146 GCA_029977385.1 Methanobacteriota archaeon | reverse complement strand
TTACCTTCCATCCGATTCTCTCGGTTACGGGTCCCGCGGCCCTCAGGAACCTAGTAACACTGACAGTCCTGACGAGCTGTCCCCCTACTACAGCGGTCATCATATCGAGGACTACCTCTGCGGAGTTCTTCATATCCCTCAATGTGGTGCTGTCCATCTCATCTGGATCGAGTGTCAGAATAAGGGTCCGGCCTTCAGAAGTGAATTTCCTCAGAATCCTCAGTAGTTCCTTTCCTGAAGTCTCCTCTGGCATCAACTCGGAGGCTCTGTCTATGATAACCACCTCTGCTTCCTTGGAGGCTGGAGACTCGAGAAGATCCAGTATTGTGACTTGATCATCAGATGGTTCTGCGATCACCCCGAAGCTAGAGACTAGGTGGAATGAACCATCGTCGATTCTCTTGTCCATGTAGTACCCGATGCTGGAAACTTGCTCCAGCCAGCCCCTTGTAGTCAGCTCTGTCGTGAATAGTGACACTTTGACATCGTTTGCAGTCATTCCGAAAGACATGCGCTGCCCCATGATGCTCTTACCTGATCCGATTCCCCCACAAACAAGCATGAGCGCCCTGTTAGGGATAGCGGTTCCCATGCTCTGGCCCAAGCTGTCTTGGATGACGCCGAAGTCGAAGTTGTCTACGTTAGGGCTTGACAATTCTTACTTCCTCCCTTAGTGTATCGAGTCCTGTGTAACCGGTCGCTGTGGATGAGACGCTGACCGTCATGAGCAGATCGTTGTCCCCTGATGAAAGCGACGAGTCGAGTCCTGAGTTGGTAAGCGTGAACTGGACAACATCCCCGGGCAGCCATTCCGTGGTAACACCGTCAGTCACTGTCACGGTCATTGTTGTACCTCCTAGCACAGCACCCACTGAGTTTACGTCCAAGAAGGTGTCCCCAGAGTTCTGAAGATGAATCTTCACATTATCGCTGTCATCCCATTGAATATTGATTGGGTCGGAGACCAGTGAGACTCGCGTTCTGACATCCTCTGCCCCCTGTTTGCCCCTCTCATCGAGAACGTCATCCATGTCATCCCAAGTCTGTAGTAGGATTCCGGAAACCAGTGCTGCTACTATGAGTCCTGCACTGAGGAGGATTATCTCTGAAGGTCCGCTTGCTGCCATTCCTCTCCCTCCTCAGGTA
>JAPOKZ010000101.1:0-2307 GCA_029977385.1 Methanobacteriota archaeon | reverse complement strand
GTAAAACTGAGGATGACGGAATCTACAGACCCACTCGTCGATAGCATCACTTTCAGAGGTGAAGGAGTCGAAGGGGAGAGTACCTGGATAGATGTAACCGTGATTAATGCAGGATACGCCGTCATGCCCATACAGGTCCAGTTGAACCTGGATTGCTCTTCCACGCCATACGCAGACGTAACGAACATGTTCTCCCCCTTCTCTATCCCTCCTCTTGAGGCAGGAGGCAACTTCACCGCATCATGGGCAGTTGAACTAAACCCAATCCCTTGGTACAAATCCTCGGAGACACTGACTTGCTCGGCATCTATCTCTTATCCGGATTCAGTTATTCAGAGTGGAGGCATCTTCGGTAACGTCGTTGAAAACGATGTCTTGACAGAGGGACTATCCATCGACTCATGGTCTACCCCCTCCGTGGAATTGTCCGGATTCGAGTTCCCGACTGCACTCCTAATCGCAGCAGTACTTCTTCTGTTGGCTCTCTCACTCGTCAGACAGGGCCTAGATGAGCAAGAGAGTCGCCTTCACGCCTCCTCCTACGTGGCAGCCATGGCATTCGGAGCCCTCTCGCTAACCGGAATCCACTCACTGCTGACCATTCTTTGCGCTGTGGCATCCGTCATGTTCGCGGGACTTGTAGCATGGCTATCATCGAGTGAGCTCCAGGCCATCCACGACGATAGGAAGAAGGCCAGGATCGGTACGATGGCGCTATTGGAGGATCACGACAAGGAGCAGCAGAACACCAGGAACGAGCTCCGCGCCATCATCTCCTGCTCACCCTACGCGTTCCTTCCATTCGTTCTGGTCTCGCCGTCCCTCGCCATCGATCTGGGGGCGTCATCGCTTATTTCCATAATCGCATTCATGTTCGCCTCACCCGTACTCGTGCACTTGATCCTGAGGTTCCTAGACAGCTCTTACGATAGGCTATACAGTGAGCTAGCTGACATAGAGCTACGCGCTATAAGGATCAAGAAGATTCTCGGAAGGGCTGGACAGAAGCCAGGTGGGGGCAACTGAAGATGGCACGGAAGAAGGCGCCTGCGACCGGGGGAGCTGAGGCTACCCTCAAGCGGATTGACTACATCGAGGAAGAGGCCGAGAACATCCAGTTCGCAATCTGGGCAAATAGGCCCCTTGGCGCTAGGAAGATGCTGAGAGACCTCTCGAAGGAGGTAGAAGAGGCAGAAGGCCAGATCATGGATCTCTACAGGGCACTTTCCTCTCTAGAGCGCTCCCTAGAGGAGCTCGAGCAAATGTCAGAGGGGGATCGAAACGCATGGGACCTGACGATGCTGGGCCTGCAGCACCTGAGGGAGGGGAACTGGGGCGCTGCAGCAGATTGCGTTGAGGGAGCAGTCGCATCGATGGGGAAAGACGGACTCGACAGATCCCTGAACACCCTAGGTAGACACCTGAACGAGATGGGAGAGCTCAGCGATATAGAGGAGATAGCCCTGACACTGGTCAACCAGGGAAAGGAAGCGCTCGATTCGGACCTCTCGTCTGCGGCAAAAGCGTTCGAGGACGCAATCAGCGCCCTAGGGCCGGTCGCTGTCAACGAGGCAGCCAGCCCCTTCCTCGTGAACAGCTTCTTCCTCTCCGTAGGAACCACATGGCCGGAGGGCAAGGACCACGCGCTGATGGTCATCACTCTGGAAAACACCGGAGAGAACAACATCTCCACCATGAGGCTAGCCCCTCCCATACCGTATGGATGGTCCGCCACCCCGAAGATGTGCGAGATTCCCGAGATACCCCCAGAAGGATTCATTGAGATAGGGATAGAGATCAGACCATCCGGCTCTTTTCCCTCTACCGCACTCCTTGGAAGCAGCCTAAACATCACTACCGGCTACGACGTCGAGTACGGAAATCTGCGAGTCCAGACCAGGGTGGAGAACAGGACCCCGAACGTCATGCAGGGGCTTCTACTAGACCCATGGATGCCAGAGGGATTCGAGACGATGAGGCTACCTCTAGTGGAGAACCTCGCACCTGGGGGTGTCGTACACGTTCCTATCGAGGTACTGAACCTACGCGAGGCTGTAGGGATCGGTAGTTGATTCCCAATCAGAACTCAATAATCAGGCACATTTTCCAGTAATATCATAAATGATTAGCATTCACAGGGGTCACGGGTGAACACGCAATGAGCGAAGAATACCAGACAGTAGAAAGAAACCGAGAGGAAGGCTCCATCGGTATCGGTGCGATGATCGTCTTCATCGCCCTGATCCTAGTGGCCGCAGTGGCTTCGACGATAATCATCAAGACCGCCGAAGAGCTACAGCAGAACGC
>JAPOKZ010000027.1:0-12862 GCA_029977385.1 Methanobacteriota archaeon | reverse complement strand
CCAGCCTGGCGCTAATCGAACAACATCGATACAGCGCACGTAAAGCCCGGGGGGGCGAGTTCCCCCCGGGCCCAACAAAATCAAACTCGAAGGAGATGTTCCAGTGGTAACAGAGATTTCAGAATCACCAAAAGGCATCCCATCCAAGCTCAGACTCACTCCGAATGACGCACCTAGGGTCGCTGCCTACCTCGTGGTGGCCTTCCTCCTTTGGCAGTACCTGACCAAGTTCTTCTCGCTTTCCAAGGAGATCATCGATGAGATGGCAGTCAGCGTCTTTGTTAACGGCTTGGAGCTGAACGACTCCTACTCCTCCCTGTCCGACTCCTTAGGGATAATAGGCCCCATATTCCTCCTTCTGTTCGTCCTGGCGTGCAACGAGTACAGGGCCCTTCTCTCGAACCCACGAGATTGGAGGGGCTATTCCAAGACCATCGTGATGGTCCTAGGATTCCTGCTCCTGATGGGGCTGTCAAACGGGCTCGAGTTCAGGGCCAAGAGCCAGGGTTGGATGATCATGGGCGGCCTCCTAACGGGGGGGATGATACTCGTTCTGGACGAGGTAAACGCGATGGTTGACTCCCTAGTAGCGACCCTGAAGTCCCCGAAGGAAGCGAAGAGGATCTGGTTCGGAGCACCCATTGAGGCCTCACTAACCCTCCTGGTGATCTCGTTCTACCTGGTCACCCTACTCGTCCCAGTCCTCCTGCCCGCCTTCTCGATATACTTCACGAGCATATTCGATAACATCGTCATATTCCTCTCCTTGCTTCTACTGGTGATGTTCCTATACTCCGCATGGGACCTCTCCCTAGAGAGGCACAAGCCCTCGATACAGGACCAGAAGTTCTCCTCGACGGTCTTCCTGTTCGCAATCCCCTTCCTTCTGTTCATTATCCTCAGGGTGATGTACCTAATCAAGACAAACGAGGATTGGAGGCTATCCTACGAGTTCATGGATGACGTCGGAGGCTTCCCCGTGACAAACTGGCCGTGGCAGATTGACGCATCCAACGACTCCCGGTGGACCTTCTACCGAGCGGGCGTGATCAACTCCGCGAGAGCCACATTGTTCAGCATAGTCCTCTGCACTATCCTGGGCATCTTCATCGGCGTCTCCAGGCTCTCCAACAACAGGCTCGCAGCAGGACTTGCCACAGCCTACGTGGAGTTCTTCCGGAACATCCCACTGGCCATCCTCCTCTTCTTCGTCTCCATCCAGATCAGGGAGTGGGCACCCGCCTTCGCCGAAGAGTTCTTCCTCTTCGAAATGTTCTATTTGAGCAAGGAAGGCCACTGGATTCCGCAACCGGCCACTGCCAACCTAGCGATCGCGATCGCGATATTGATCGGGACGAGAATCCTCACCGGCTACCTCGACAGAGAAGGTGTGGACGACTCCGATGAGGGAATCATTAGGAGGCTCGCCATCTGGGCACTCGCGTCCCTCGTATCTCTGGCGGTCTTCCTTTCCGGCGACTTCAGCCTTCCAGAGCTCATCCAACCTGACATGGATAGGCCCGCTGCCTGGTACATCGTGGAGGGGACCGGGTTCAAGATCTCGAGCCCATTCATCTACATCGTAACCGCACTGACGCTATTCACGGCATCAATCGTAGCGGAGATAGTAAGGGGGAGCATCCAGTCACTCCCCCGAGGCCAGGTCGAGGCTGCCATATCTCTCGGACTGAACCCATTCCAGAGGCTGAGGCTGGTAATCCTGCCCCAAGCACTGAGGAGCATGGTGCCGCTTCTGAACAGCCAGTACATGAACGTCTGGAAGAACTCGAGCCTGGCCATCATAGTCGGGTTCAGCGATATCTTCCTGGTCATCCTGATCATGATGAACAACGTGGGGAAGCTAGTCCCGCTTTTCATGCTCCTGCTTATCACCTACCAGGCCGGTAGCCTACTCATATCAGCAGTAATGAATGCGTATAACGCAAGGGTAACGAGGGTGAGGATATGACTGTCGGCAACCCCGAGGGGCGGAGCAATGGCCAGATCGACATGGATAGAGCCATTTCGATACTGAACGGACTGGAAGAGGCGGTCTCAGGGAAGCCCGCGAAGTGGGCCAGGGGGGAGAACAACCTAGCCACGTCAGGCGCAGCCCTGGCAATCGCGATTATCTCGTCGTTATGGATGGTCATTAACAAGCACGGATCGATGACGGACGAACTAGAGCTCAAGCACCTGCTTTTCCTGCTGGCATTCGCAGCGACCTCGTTCCTGCTTGTCTGGACACTCCTGCTCACCCTGATCAAGGGGACCATCATCAAATCGAGGTCCTCGGCTATTCTGGGCCTGATAGCCGCAGGCTCGATCTTCTTCCTGTGCAACTGGCTCCTAGGATTCGTGCTTGTGGAGGCGAACTGGGGCATAGTCTGGTCCGCCAGGGTCCAGCTGTTCGCCGGGCACGAGATGAACTACCGGATGATCAGCGACAGTCAAGAGAACCAGATGTGGAGGCTATGGGCGACTCTGGCACTTCTAACTGCCGTGGTCTCATCTGCGTACGGAACATCAGAGATCACCACTCGAAACTTCGTGGGCGGATTCCTCCTGCTCTCCGTCGTGACGCTCGCGGCGACATCATACCCCGGGTACCGGAGCTACAACCCTGAGGGGCCAATGACCAGATTCGCCCTCGTAACCGCCCTGGGCCTGTCCTCCTTCCTAATTACCAGGAGGTACTGCTCCTCTACCGAGGAGTTCCAGATAAACAGACTCAGGAGATATCTCGCCCTGCTCGGTGTCTTCACATTCTTCTTCTCGCTCTTCGTGATGGATCCCCCGGATTACGTCGTTGAGAGGGGCTGGATGGAGAGCGGTCTGGAGCCCGCACTCTGGGGCGGCCTGTTCGTCAATCTCGTGCTGGCAACAGCAGGGGGGGTCCTAGGTCTGGGGATAGGCGTCTTACTCGCATTCGGAAGGCAAAGCGACCTCCCGATTTTCAAGTGGCCATCCACCGCGCTCATCGAGACCGTTCGTGCCGGCCCCATGATAGCATGGCTGTACTTCGCGAAATACCTGTTGGAGGACGTGATAGTCCCGTTCTCAGACGCGGACTCGATCATGAGGACCCTGCTGATGTTCGCCTTCTTCGGAGGGGTATACACTGCAGAGATACTCAGGGGCGGCATCCAATCGATAAGGGGGGGCCAGATCGAGGCGGCCACGGCACTGGGACTGAATCCCAACCAGATCAAACTCACCGTGATACTGCCCAACTCTGTTCGTACCACCCTACCTTCTCTGGTCAGCCTACTCATCGGTCTCTGGAAGGACACGACCCTGATTTTCATCATAGGAATATTCGACTTCTTCAAGATCGCCAAGGACCTGAACACCTCCGACCTCAAATTCGCGCTTGACATCCTCGAGCCACTATACATGGCCGCATTCGTGTTCTGGATTATCGCATTCTATCTATCTCGTATCTCTTTGGGAATCGAGAGGAAGCTGGGCCTCGGCTCGGACACAGGTGGGGAGAGAACATGACTGAGAAAGAAGAAAATGAAATAATTAAGACGAAGGGCGTGAAGGTGAATTTCGGGGATTTCTGGGCCCTCAAGGGAATAGACATCACAGTGAGAACAGGGGAGATTATCGTCATCCTTGGACCCTCTGGATCAGGGAAGTCGACATTCATCAGAACACTGAACAGGCTCCAACCACACAGCGGGGGCACTATCGAGGTAGATGGCATAACCATGGACGAAGAGACCAGCGTAGCAGACCTGAAGTACATCAGATCGGAGGTGGGATTCGTATTCCAGCAATTCGAGCTGTTCCCCCATCTCACCATAATGGAGAACGTAACACTGGCTCCGATGAAGGTCAAAGGAATGACCAAGAGCCAGGCAGAGGAGAAGGCCATGGAACTTCTGGAGAGGGTAGGTATACCCGAGCAGGCATACAAGTACCCAAGCGGGCTATCAGGGGGCCAACAGCAGAGGGTGGCTATCGCCAGAGCACTCGCAATGGACCCCAAGATCATGCTGTTCGACGAGCCGACCTCCGCCCTGGACCCAGAGATGATCAAGGAGGTTCTTGAGGTGATGATTGACTTGGCCAAGAGGGATATCACGATGATAGTGGTCACTCACGAGATGGGTTTCGCCAAGGAGGTAGCAGACCGCTGCATCCTGTTCGACGAGGGGGAGCTCGTGGAGGAGAACACCCCCGAGGAGTTCTTCTCGAATCCGAAGCATGACAGGACGAAGCTGTTCCTGAAGCAGATTCTCTAGGATTCCGATGGTTTCCATTGAATACTAGATTTGCATCGGAATGCCATGACCGGCCTGCGATGGTTCCTGAGGTCTAAGATTCACAGGGCCACGGTAACGAAGGCGGACTTGGACTATGTCGGCTCCGTGTCCATCGACTCTGACCTGCTGTCCGCCTCTGGAATAGCACCATGGGAGAGGGTACAGGTGGTGGACCTGACCAACGGCGCTCGCATCGAGACCTATGCCATCGAGTCCCCTCCCGGTTCCGGTGAGATACAGATCAACGGAGCCGCGGCACACCTGATCCACCCCGGCGACAAAGTGATCATCATGGCCTACGAATCCCTCGAGGAAGAACAGATTGACGGCCACGAACCAATCATTGTGCATGTGGACGAAAAAAATAGGGTCACTCATCTGGATTAGAGCCCCGCCTATCCAATCCACTTTTCGAAACGTTCCAGGATGGTCTCCCTGAACGTTAGGAGCTTCAAGATTGGACCCCCCATGTCGACGGTCAGAGTCGCACCCCTCGTGAAGTGGGTCTCGTCCCAACCATCGCCTACGACATACCCCCTGTGCATGTCGCTGATTATTGCGGTACACTCGTTCGTCCACTCCCAGTAGGAGCCGTCGTCAGTTCTGTCCGATCGCGGTAGGTCCCTGGCTGCGAACAGGTAGTGATCGTTTATCTCGCTGACAGGGAAGTTGGAATCCTCTATGTCCACCACGTGCCTGAACCATGCTCCCTGTCCGAGGAAAGTGGAGAAAAGGCACCCAGATGAGTACTGCATGCAGTCGATGGCACCCCTTTGCAATCTGTACTTGGATGGTTGGTACTGATGGGTGTTGGCCACCAGTAGATCATTCAGAGCAGGATCGCACCTGATGATGTTGCCACTCGTGGTTTCTATCTCCGCCTGCAGCCGAGGTAGGATGTTGACAATGGCATCGCCATCAAGGGCCGCCCTGACGTCTTGGGCGAAGCTGCTCGGGTCACTGCCCATGTAGAATCCGTAGGAACCGTCTTCGTCGTCGACCCGGGGATGGCTATTGACTCCCATCACGGGGGTCTTGTCATCGACCGAGTGAGCTATCGAGGTAAGCGTACCGTCCCCGCCTAGAACTATCACTAGGCCCGGGCCGGAGAAGTCAGCCCTGCGAACGGTCTCCCTGGCAGTATAGCCTACGTTTACTCCCCTCTCGGCCACCAGGGCATCCATTACCGAGCGAACTTCCTCGAGTGACCTGTCATGGACCTCCTCGAAGTTCTTCTTGTACACGACCAGGATCTCCTCGCTCATCCGTCACCCTCCTAGGGCTTCGTCGCTGTGCCTGACATATAGGGGCAACGCAACCACTAAATCTGTCCATTCTCGCTTATATTCGATGAATAGGGCTTTGCTGCTGTCGGCTCTCATGGTGGCTACATCCCTGGGGGGCTGTACAATGCCAGGGTCGGAAGGCTCAGAGGGAGGCTGTGAGTACGATGTCGACGGGCAAGAAGAGTATGGGGGCGTCCTCGAGGACGGCTCGTGCTTCCCAATGAGGGGGGCTGAGTTCTCCATGGTGATCATGGAGATGGGGCACTTCGACGGCTTCGCCGCAGCATCGCAATCCTCCTCGCTTGAAATCAGAGTACGTGATTACAGGTCCGTGGACGGGACCGATGTCTCTAATTCTTGGACGATTTCCAAGAATGACACACTAGGCCTCAGCTACGTCGGACACACTCTTGTCATCGATGGAATCTTGGTAACCCAGTACGAGGTATACCACGGACACTCTGACGTTTACTTCTCGGGTCCCGATGGCGAACTGTCTAGGGGCAGGGACATGCACCCAGATTACGAGGATCCCTTCGCCGAGATAATGAGGCTCTCCATGCAGGACCCTGGTGGAATATGGCCCTCGCTCTACTACGACCTCTCCGGCCTGGCGGGACAGAGCTGGGTAGTCACCGGAGATCTGAGCACCCATCAACAGATCGGCCGCGCCGTTATCGGCGGTGACGGGGGCTCGGAGGTATACGTCGGAACCATCGGTTTTCCGCCAAGAATTCAGGACATAGGCGTGTACTCGGACTCTCTCGAGCCGCAATACGAACTGCGAGTCGAATACGAAGATGGCCAACTGCAGCTCTTCCATGTTCTCCAGGACGGCACGTATGAGGAGATGCTGTTCTCGGAGGGGTACATCCCCAACCCGACATTAGACCGTGCGCCGGTGCCGTTCATCCCCGTCCCGGAGATGATGCTGTTCGAGGGCAATGTCACTGGGGTTACTGGTATCGTCCCGGAGGCGATGAAACACGAGGTCAGCCTCTCCGATGTCGAGATGCACGTTTTCGTCGGCAACTCGTCCGTGGCAAACCTGACTCTGGAAGATGCATCGACCAACGTCTCCGTGGAAGGGGGGGCCTGGTGGGACATCTCATGGGTTGACGAGGGGCACATCGGCCTGCTCTCGTACGCAGACCGTTACACTGTGACCACGAACTCCTCAGCTGTCTTCGATATCAGGTTCTTCGACACATGGGCCCAGGCTTGGACCGACGGCATTGAATAGCGAGTATCGTAAACTCACAATTATTAGTCCGAGTGGGGACCATTGTACATGCGCGTCATCCATCTGTGGTTCGCCATAACGGCGGTGTCGCTGGCATCCGTCTCTGTATCCGCAGAGTCCTACAGCATATCCGGCACAGCGACATACTCCAATTCGGTACCAGTTGAGATCGGCAAGATACAGGTGGAGTGCGAGGAGTTCGAGTACGACTGCCACACCTTCCAAGGCACAGAGGCCACAACCGACAGGAAGGGCGAGTTCACCATAACCCTAGAGCTCGACGAGTCGTACGACGGTGCCGAGATATTCCTGACCCTGAAGGGAGAGAGTTTCTCCCACACCATCGACTTGGACGAATCCAGGAGCCCCCCATCCGGATCCGTCATCCAAGACATAATGCTACAACAGGACTCGCCACCTGCCCCTCTGTTCACCGGACTGGCATGCGGGGGCGCTGTGATAGCGATTGCATTCATCGCTGCCCTCGACAGGAAGCCTGTACCCGCTGTGAGCAGAACCGAGCGGAGGACCACCTCCCTAAACATCGTCTCATGCCCCTTCTGCGGGGAGAAGACGGAGAGCTACCTGCTCATCCGGCACCTGATAGTCGATCACGAGATAGACCCCAGCGAAGCGTCGACGATAGCAGAGAGTGCATCTTCCGAGGAGGAGTAGCTAGACCCACTCGTCGTTGGGTGCGGTGAGGTCGCTGTCTGCATCCCCCGTGTTCACCACTCCCTTCGGTTCCACGAGCATCACCTTGCACTCAGACTCCGCGCATGGCCTGTGCCTCACTCCCTTGGGCACTACGTACATCTCCCCCTCATCGAGATCCACAGAACCGTCCTCGAAGTCTATCCTCATTCTGCCTTCGATGACGATGAAGGCCTCGTCAGTGTCGGGATGCTCGTGCCAAACGAACTCCCCCTCGATCTTCACGAGCTTGAACTGGTAGTCGTTCATCTCGGCGATTACCTTCGGAGTCCACTGTTCGGAGAACTTGGATAGCTTCTCGCTGAAGTTGACCTTGGACATACTCGCTCGTCCTCCGCAAAGAGTAGGCGTATTCAACACCTAGGTCGTAGTTATAGGGGTGGTCCAGTCACACGAAACGTGGATACAGGACTGGGTGGTAAGGTGGTGCTTGTCACAGGCGGGGCCGGAGGTATCGGCCAGGCCATAAGTCAGCACTTCGCTAAGGAGGGGGCGCTGGTCGCTGTTCACTATCACACTTCCAAGGATGAGGCCGAAGCGCTGGCCTCGAAGATAGGAGGGATGGCCGTCCACGCGGACCTGAGGGACCCGTCTCATGCTGCAGACATGGTCTCCAGAGTAGTGTCCGAAATGGGAAGGCTGGATGTCTGCGTAGCGAACTCGGGACTGTACCCTCCCGAACCCAGGCCAATGTGGGAGATCGGAAACGAGCGCTGGGAGTCGACGGTCATGTCGAACCTCAGCGTCACGGCAAACACCGCAAGGTCGTTCCTCTCACACGCCTCTGAGCAGGGGGCCGGGTCACTCGTCCTCGTCGGCTCTACTGCTGGCATCTACGGAGAGGCTGGTCACTCTGACTACGCAGCTGCGAAGGGCGCCATTACGACCGGCCTACTCCTTTCACTCAAGAACGAGGTATCGCGAATCGGCTCTGTCAGGGTCAACGCAGTAGCTCCCGGATGGACAATGACTCCGAAGAAGGTCGAATCAGGCTTGGACGAGGACATTGCCGAGAGGGCGAAATCGACTATGGCACTCAAGAAGCTGGCCACTCCAGAAGACGTTGCTAGTGCCATTGTGATCCTGTCCTCCGACGAGGTGTCGGGTCACATAACTGGCCAGGTCATCGAGGTCGCAGGTGGTATGGAAGGGAGGCTAGTCTGAGCCATTTGATCTCAGCCACCTCCAAAGGTATACTGCGATCGCCAGTAATGCTATTGCCCAGCCCGGGGTGATTATCAGTACCGCTACTGCAGCAGCAATCTCCGCTAGCATGGATCTCACCTAACTCAGGAAACTCACGCCAGTTAACTCCTCGCTCACTTCCCAGAGTCTTCTTGCCGTTGCCTCGTCCCTAGCCTTCCGATTGATCCTAGCCTTCCCGGTAGCCCCCCTCATCTCGATTATCCCGGTCGGGCCCCAGTAGGGGTGCTCAAGAGCCCCCTCCTCGGTGGCAGCATAGAGAGTGGCCTCCGCTCCCCTCTTGGCAGACATGGCAGCGAAAACATTCAGGAAACGCCAGAACAGCGAGTATCTCTGTAGGTCAGTGGCAGAATATCCCGGATGGCTGGCTATTGCAGAGACTCCAGAACCGGCTTTCTCGAGCCTCCTCCCGAGCTCAAGTGAGAAGGTCAGGTTGGCTATCTTGCTCTGGGAGTAGAATCCCCACTTGTTGTACCTCTTCCTGTCCCCATGCAGGTCCTCGAAGTCTATGATGCCGGGATTGTGTGCAATGCTAGAAACTGTAACCACACGACTTCCCTCGGTCCCTTCCAGGATAGGCATCAGCCTCCCTGTCAAGGCGAAGTGTCCCAAGTGGTTAGTCCCGAACTGCAGTTCGAATCCGTCCTTTGTCTTGGACTTCGGGGGTATCATGACTCCCGCGTTGTTGATCAGAATATCGAGACCTCCATCGGAAGGGAAACGGGAAGCGAACTCCTCTATGCTAGAGAGATCCGCAAGGTCCAGGACCGAGACGGACACTTCCGAGTTGGGGAACTCCTGGAGGATTCTATCCCTGGCTCCGTCTCCCTTGGCGGAGTCCCTGCATGCCATGACCACTGAGGCTCCCTTGGAGGCTAGGGCCCTAGCCATGTAGTACCCTATCCCTGTGTTGCTTCCGGTCACTATCGCGACCTTCCCGGACTGGTCGCCAATCATGCCCTCATCCCATCTCATCGCTCTGACATCGAGAGGGACTATTTCAGCAGTAGTTAACCTAGGAAACTGAAAACCTGCACTGAAATCATGATCGCTGCCACGATTAGGAACATTGGGCGAAGTAGCGAATAGCCATACTTCAGTACGTAACCGGGCGCTAGGTAGCCACCAATCATGTTCGCCAATGCGAATGGAATGGCTACCTCGTAGTCGATCGATGCGGCGAATGCGAACATGGCCATGGATCCTATGTTCCCTCCGAAATTGAGTATCCTTCCTGTGGCAGCGGCCCTATCCATTCCGAAACCTGCCCCCTTGACGTACCCGGCCAACAGCATGCTGCCTGTCCCGGGCCCAAGGAAGCCCTCGTAGAAACCTAGGCCAGCACCCATTCCGACGGTCACGGGGATGACCCTCTCCTCCTTGATCTCCTCTTCCTTCCCGAACTGGGGGTTGAAGAGCACGTAGAAGAACAGTGCAGTCAGCACTATTACCACGATTCCTAGCAACATATCTGCCTCGATAGAAAGAACAACGACGGTCCCTGCCACAGAGAAAACGATCATCAAAATCCAGCCGATAAAAGCCGCCTTCCTAGGCACTATCTCACTCTGAAGATATTTGGCGCTAGCAATCGCTGCTGCTGCTGCAGATGCAAGCTTGTTAGTCCCCAGAGCGACATGAGGGGGGAGGCCAGCGCTTAGCATAGCGGGGAGTCGGAGTAACCCCCCTCCGCCCACGGCACTATCTACGAATCCTGCAAACACTCCCACGAGCATCAGGAGGAGGAAAACCTCGGTCTCCACGGGGCTGTCTCGAGAGTCCGGGATATCACATTTGGGACTCACATTGAACTCATCAGACATATCCGTCGTTCAGTGTGCTCTCGTCAAACTTGATGCCCCCCTGCTCTTGGCAGAGCCATGGCAAACCCCAGGATTGTAGTAGAGGAAGCCGGCTTCCTAATAGAAATCCTGTCCTTACTCCATCCAGAGGCGAAGCGGAATTCCCTCAGGAGGATGATAGATCACGGCCGTGTAACCGTGGATGGCACGAAGGCCTCCAAGGCCAAGCAGGAAGTCCCAGCCGGATCGACCGTTGAGACGCTATCGCGCACCGAGGTAGAGGGCCCATCAAAGAAGGAAGGGGTACCAGAGCCCGAGGTCCTGTATGATGACAAGCACTTGATGGTCGTAAACAAGCCAGCGGGGCTCCTCTCAGTGGCGACTCCACGGGGCGAGCCAGACACTATGTTCGACAGGGCCCTCAGTTGGGTCTCAAAGACGCAGTCGAAGAGGGTGCACCTAGTCCATCGTCTCGATAGGGAGACTTCGGGGTGCCTCATACTGGCTAAGTCGCCTGAGGTAAGGGACCTCCTCCAGAGCCAATTCAAGGCTCGATCAGTCGAGAGAATCTACCATGCCGTAGTGTTCGGAACCCCGCCAAAATCCTCAGGAGTATCGACATCCCGGGTTAAGGAGACGAAGGACAAGAGAGTCAGACTGGTCCAGAAGGGGGAAAGAGGGGGCAAGGAGGCCATCACCAATTGGGAGGTGGAAGAGAAAGGCCCCATCCACACCCTAGTCAGGATCAAGATTGACACAGGCAGGAGGGCCCAGATAAGACTGCACATGAGCGAGCTTGGATGCCCCGTATCAGGTGACACTAGGTATGGTCGGGGTAAAGCCAGTGTGAACAGATTGTGCCTGCACGCTACTTCACTGGGATTCGACCATCCCTTTGGGGATAGGGTCAGGGTTGACAGCGATGTACCGTCCAAACTGTTGTCCGAACTCAGGCGTAGATCACTTTGATGATTATTCCATCATTTTCTCGATCTCTTGCGAGAACAGAATCAGTGTAGGAGCCCAAAGCCCTACGAAGATACCCAATGTTGTGTCTCCACCGTCATGCATGAAGTAGATGTATACCGATGCTACGATGGAAACCGCGCTTGCTGCTAGTCCTAATTTTGCTATTTGTCCTGTCATTTGTTTCACCTTGCTCTGCGAGCAGAAAATATCACACTTGAATATTTGTTTGAAATTCGAGCATTTCTTACGGTTATCGTCACCTTTTGGCTACGCCAACCAAGATGCAAGATGGGGCGCGACGTCTTCCGATCTGGTGACCACTCCCATGTGCCCTCCCGGGACCTCGACGATTCGCGAGTCGGGAAGAGCAGCGGATGCGATCCTGCAGGCCTCAAACTGGTGAGGGGGAGTATCGCCGCTCAGAGTAATTAGAATCGGGTGCGAGATGTCTTCGTAGTAACGGGGAGGAGTCAAATCGTAGCACAACAGCCTCACCTCGCTGAGTATCTTGGGCTGTAAGGCCCTCCACATCTCCTTCCTGTGCTCGGGCATAGAGCCCCATGTCCCGGGAACGTTCCAGTAGTCGACGAAGTCTCTGAGGAAGTCCTCCGGCTCGAGCCCCTCGGTGAAGAAAGTCTCCACCACCTCGCCGAACTCGTTCTTCAGATCGTCGCGCTCGGTGTACTGCAGGCACCCCCATACTATCGGCTCGTGGAAAGCCATCCTCCTGATTTTGTCCGGATGCTCCTTGGCCAGCCTCAGAGCTATGAAACCCCCGTAGGAATGCCCGATGATGTCCACCGGGCCTTCTTCCCCCAGTAGGAGGGCCTCGGAAGCCCGGTAGTCCATCCAGGAGTCTATCTCCCCCTCGCCCTTCCAACCATCCGTTCCGGGGTAGCAGAGGTAGTGGGGGCAGATCACCCTCCTCCCTCCCAAGTAGGGGATCAGGCCCTTCCACTGTTTGGAATCCAGTCCTGTGCTGCAAAGGAGGAGAACCGCGGGGCTACCTCCGCCCTCCTCCATGTACTGGAATGAGTAGTCGCCGACCTGGACTCTGGGCATGCCCCTCTCCCGTCAAATCGCGGTAATATATCCAGTGCACTGAGGGCAGGATTATTGGAACCAGCCCCTATCCGTAGACATGAAGCCCTTTCTGGAGCACCTGAAGATCACTTCGACGGACGTGGACGAGACCATACGATTCCTGCTGACCGCCATGCCCGAGTTTTCCGTGAGAGGAGAGGGAGGGGGCGAGAAGGCCCAGCGCTGGGTCCACGTAGGGACCGAGGAATCGTACTTGTGCGTCGAGGACAGGGGCGCCACGGAGAGGGGGCCACACAGGCCCTACGTCCATCCAGGGATGAATCACAT
>JAPOKZ010000140.1:0-1600 GCA_029977385.1 Methanobacteriota archaeon | reverse complement strand
CCGGGCGACTCGCTACTAGGTCGAATCAAAGCCCGCATCGTAACTGGTTGAGCCAAGTTCAAGCGCTTCTGGGTCACCCGCTGTCCATGAGCGAGCGATTGCTACCATCCGATGACCCTGTTGCAGAACAGGTTCTGGAATGGACAATCCAACGTGACTCTGCAGATATTCGACAGTTGATGCGATGGGTCGAGAGGAGCGATGGAAGAAAGGAGAGGCTGACTCTTTTGGCTCGCGCTGCTGAGCTTATGGAAGAAATTCGCTACGCTATGCAGAGACTCGACGATTTACGGTGAATGTATGAGATCTCTACTTCTCGCCGGTGGACGAAGCAGCCGAATGGGGCGAGATAAGGCTCTGATTGAGGTCGGTGGAGTGGCCTGTATCGCGAGGGTTGCTTCGGCTCTGGCGGCGGCAGGTTGTGAGCCGATTCGGATAGCCGTTGCTCAGCCTGAAGATGTGGAGAGGTATGGCGCAGTTATGCCTGACGGATTAGATGTTGAGTGGGTGCTAGATGCAGTTACTCATGCTGGTCCTATTGAGGCACTTATCGAGGCCTTAACCGATCCATTAGTCGCTGAAACTGATTCAATTCAACTCTGTCCGGTGGATGTACCTTGGGTGACTGCGGATTTATTCTTTGAATTAGAGAAAACTCTCGGCTCCGGGGAATTACTAGCGATACCCGCTGACCCAAAGAGGGCTCATCCATTACTTGCGAGAGTTCGGCCATCTATTGTATCAAAAATTGCTGAGGACAGGCGACCATTACATGTGCAATTCTCTGAGATGGAACACTCGACATTATTGACTGAGGCGGCGATTCTCAGAAATGTCAACACGCCGGATGACCTAAACTGAATATCCGCCTACTGAGAGCCTGTCAAGGACTTCTGGGTAGAGTACATGTTCAACCTTCTTGATGCGTTCTTGTAGGTCTGATTCGGTATCATCAGGGTGTACAGGAACTTCACTATGAGCCAGAATCATTCCGCTATCTACTCCTTCATCTACCAAATGTACTGTACAGCCTGAAACGGTTGCTCCATCGGCTAATGCATCCCTGTGCGCATGGGCCCCTGGATACTTTGGAAGCAGAGAAGGATGGATGTTCACCAAGCGACCTTTCCACCGCTTGACAAAACTCGGGGTGAGGATTCTCATGTATCCAGATAGCACTACCAATTCCACATCGGCATTGACCAGTGCCATTTGGACTAATTCCTCGTGGGCTAGTCGCCTCTGTATCTTGTCTTCGATAATTGGTAGGGGAATCCCATAGTTTTCGATTTCGCGTGAGCTCGCATGCTCTAGGCCACCTGCGCCTTCTGAGTCTGCTAACACCAAAACAGTCTGATGGGTTCTGGCTTCAGCCTCCTGATATCTGAGTAGAGCGGCAAGACCTGATCCTCCTCCTGAAATTAGAACGGCTATCCTCAATGGATCTTCAATCGAGGCTGAACGAGGAGGTACGTATGCCTCTTCCATATTCGTTCGCTGGCGATATCCCGCTTGAGAATTGGGGCGACTATGCCTGAGTAATTCTGTAACTTTGATACTACACTCGTTTATGAGTAAGAGTCGCCGCGACAGCAACGTG
>JAPOKZ010000067.1:0-4255 GCA_029977385.1 Methanobacteriota archaeon | reverse complement strand
ATTCTTGACTCTAAGCTCGTCGAAGATGGAACTAATTCTTTCCATTGAATCATCTAATCTCATTCTGATATCTTCTGTTACTGTTCGATGGACCACTTGCTCAAGATTCCTATCCAAACTTCTTGCAATCGCACGATGTTCTGAATCATCAATACCGAATGCATGTCGCAGGTAAGCAACTAAGATGACTTCTCCTTCAGAGCGATCAGTATGCAGGAGAAAAGCCTCCAACATTTGTTCATAAATCCGGCGAGTTTCCTCTAGAGCCAATAACTCGCCTTGATCAATATCTTTGCCCGAAATTACTGCCTCGTAGACCGCCTTTGGCTCATCTTCATCCAGTCGGAGTGTATGGGACAACTTGACCAACATACGCTTCTCTCCATTGGTCAAGAAACCATCTTGCAAGGCAAGGCTAACCGCCCCTTTGAACACACCAACCTTGCCAACACTGACCTGAGTCACAATGTCCAACTAACGCCCCCCTCCTTAATCGGTTCGTGAGGATGTTAGCGAGAGGATAAATCAAGGCCTATTGGCAAATCAGCGAATTGAGGGATTAGATGAACGAGGAGAACTCCAAGCGAATTTGGGACTATATGCAGGAGGCTGGTGACAAACTCGTCGGCAAACTCCCTCCATCGTGGCAGCACCCAAAGGGCAGAAACCCCTACGCTCATGTCGCAATCTGTGTCAAGGGGCATTTTGGACAATCGTACAAGGATATTCCAGACGATAAGATGCAGGAAGTGCTGGATTACATCGATTATTTGGTAGAAAATCCATCATAGCCGATATCCTGCGCATCGACTCATTGAATGCAAAATTCCTGCAAAGCGTTCAAAGGTGGCTGCCGAGTCGGAGTTGTGCAGGAACCCTGTCACACTCGCGGGTGCTGAGCACCCATTACTGACCGCCAATAGGCGAAATTAATGCGAGGCCCCATGAGTGGGGCCGGCTAACTGCAGGAGAGAAAGCAAAATGGCAAATGAAGGAAAATATGTGATTCACGCGACCATCAAGGCCGACGGAACCGTCGCCCGAAAGGACGTCGTCGGAGCCATCTTTGGGCAGACAGAAGGTCTGCTTGGAGAGGATCTACAGCTGCGCAAGTTGCAGCGGACCGGACGTATCGGACACGTCGATGTGATTCTGAACAACAACAAGGGACGAGTAAAGGGAGAGATCATCATGACCTCGTCTATCGACCAGGTCAGCACCGCAGTAATCGGAGCGGCATTAGAAACAATAGACAGGATTGGGCCCTGCAAGGCAATAATCCGAGTTCAAAGAATTGAGAATGTAAACTCTGCAAAGAGAGACACCGTCATTGACAGAGCAAAGACTCTGCTAATGGGAATGATTGAATCTGGTGCTGACGAATCGAAGAACATTCTTGACGAAGTTCGCTCGGTTTTGACTGTAGACACAGAGATGGAAATTAGCGGTATGACCGCTGGACCAAACGTCAACGACTCTGAGGCGATTATCATCGTCGAAGGCCGCAACGACGTTCGCAATCTATTGAAGTTCGGAATCAAGAACTCGATTGCGACAATGGGCTCTGGCATCAAGCCGGAATTGATTGAACTCGCTTCCAAGAAGAAGAGCGTAACCGCCTTCCTCGACGGCGATAGAGGCGGCCGCCTCCTCCTTATGGAAATCAGCGGAAAACTCGGTAAGTCACTTACTCACGTGGCGATGGCACCTCAAAGTCGAGAGGTAGAACACCTCGAAGGAAAGGTAGTCACAAAGTGTCTGAACCAGAAGGAGGCAGCCAACAAAGCAGTCTCCAGAATTACTGCAGAACTTGCAAAGGAAGACGATGCATCAGTCGGTCGCGGCTCCGCCGCACTAGAAGCACCTGACGAAGTCAAGAGTTGGGCCGACAAGATGGACGGACTGAAGACAAACAACGCAATCATCATCCTAGAAGACGGGTCAGCAACTGAACCAGTCGGTGCAAGAAAACTCGAGGAAGCCTTGGCAGAAGCCGAAGGCGCCCAAGGATTGGTATTCGCTGGTAAGGTCAATGACCGAATTTTCGACCTAGCATCTGGAGCCGGAATTGGCAACGTCCTAGGAAAGACCGTCGGCAAGGACACCCTAAAGGGTGGAGTTCAGGCCTTTTCAGTCAAAGATCTGTGAAGTCTGAACCCATATTGAGCCGAGTTCGATTTATCGTTCTCGGCGGGACTACGTCCCGCCTCTAATCAGCGCTCAGCATAGGCTCATTAGACGAAGCCATCAAAAAGGCCACAGGTCCGCTACGAGCGATGGAGCAGTCCACCTTGGGCATCCTCTCACTCTATGCACTACTGGGCATGGCCATCGCAATCCTATGGCTGAGGCACCAACAAGTTCTACGGCAAAGGGACTCTATTGCTGACCGAGTTGGTTCGCTTGAGGGCGATCTAAACTCGACAACACAGAGGTTGGATTTACTCTCACGAGGCGTTGATACGGTATTCGGAGAGACTCCAGAATTACACGGTCTACTGGGAGTTCACCGCTCCTTAGAGACCGCAGAATCCTTGCTATTCGAGCAGGCAGTAGGAGTCAGTTCATCCGAATCCTGTGCTATCGCAACTCACGCAGCAAGAGCCGTACTCGATGGCCAGGAAGCCACAATCGAGGATGACAAAGTGTCAGTTCATGCCGGACTCGCTCCGCTTGTGGAGAGGCTAGCATCAATGCTAGACGCTGCTGAGATGCATGCAGAAGATCTAGAGTTGACTGGACCAGAGCAGCGCCGCCTTGGTGAATTATTCCACGCAGTAGAGCGAACAGAAAGAGCGGCGCAATGTTACCGCCAAGCCCACCAGTTAGCCTCAGAAGACGTATCGGCACTTCGCTCACTAGCAAATATTCAGCGAGAAGAGGGCGATGTCGAGGCTCTCGATAGAAGCCTCGAGAGATTACTAGCAATCGATCCTGACGATGCCGAGGTGCTGAAAGAACAAACTCTCCTCCTCTCTGGAACAGATATCGAAAGAGTTGTACGAAATCGTAGGAGACTCGAAGCACTCGGAATCGAGAGTGTTGCTACCACTGACGAGGCAAGTATCGCAGACCTCGCAAGTCGGGCACAAGAAGTCCGAAAGGAAGTTGATCCACTATCTTCCAAACCAACCACAGCTGCTGGTTGGACCGAGCGAGCAGCTAAACTGATGTTGGTTGGAGAGGTTGTCTCAGCGCTAGAATCGATTGAGAATGCGCTAGAGATGGATCAATCGAATCCTGATGCTTGGATGCTCCATGCACGCTTGTTAGCAGCAGGAGAAGGTCACACCTCAGAGGCAATTCAAAGCGTACGAAGAGCCAGCGCGCTTGGAGAATATGGAATCTTGCTGGAGGCTGAAATCCTAGAGAATGATGGAAGAATAGAAGCCGCAAGAGAGGTCCTCAAGCAGCATCTAGAATCAGATCCTGGAGATGCGGAAGCAAGGGCTCGGCTAGCTCTCGTACTACTCAGGGCAGGCTCGCCAGAATGGGCTAGAGAAGTCCTCAATGAGGCGACAGATCTGTCGTGGGAATGCGCCGCTATGCACGTAATGGATGGTCGCTTACATCTCGAAGAAGCAGACTCACACTTAGACGCTACAGGCGAGCATGACGAGATGATACTGCTCGCCGCCCTGACTGCTTTCGATGAAGCGATTGAACGTGACAGAGAATCCGGTTTGGCTTGGTTAGGGCGTTCTCGCGCTCTTCGCTACCAAGGCTACCATGATGAGGCAGAGGTTGCAATTGTACGTGCCCGCAGACTAATTCCAGATCACACCTCAATTCCACTCGAGAGCGCCCGATTATTCCTAGAAATGGGCCGCTTTGACCAAGCCAATACCATGCTTGCAGAAGCCTCGACTGTACTACACAATCACCCATCAATCCCGTATTTACGAGGTGTTCTGGCAGCTCGCCAAGGTAGACTTAGCGAGGCCAACAGTATGTTCACTAAGGTTCTCGAAATGGAACCCACACACACTCGCGCTCGCCTCAATCGTTGTTCAGCCTCACTACTACGCGAAGACCTAACTTCAGCACTCGATGATGCGAACATATTGGTTGAGAAGAATCCAGATCTAGACCTTGCTCGCCAACGAAGAGCGGAAGTTCTGATGAATCTAGGAGACTTTGCAGAGGCTGAGCAAGAATTACGTCGTCTCTCCAATAGGAATCCAAATCATGTCATGGCGCTCGTTCACCTAGGTACTTGTCTGAATGCAATGGATAGGGCAGAACAAGCAGAAGT
>JAPOKZ010000045.1:0-9184 GCA_029977385.1 Methanobacteriota archaeon | reverse complement strand
GAGATAGCCAGATTAGTGGGGGACGAGAATTCTGAGATGCCCGATAAACCAACTGTGGCAATCTTCGGGGCTACTAATTTTGGTAGTAAACTTGCAGAACACTACCTCAATATGGGTTCTAACGTAGTAATAATTGAACCAGATCTCGACTCAGCTAACGCAATAGTGGGGTCTCGGATAGGAGTCAATAAGAGGTTAGATGTGATACATGGTGATCCACAGGATGAGGATCTTCTACGCGAACTTGCAGTAGAAGACCATGATATCGCAATCTCTACCCTCAGTGATGATAACCTGAATATTTCGATAGCTATGAGGACATTCGACAAAGGTGTTTCCAGAACAGGGTTGATACTCAAAGATAGAGCCCTAGTTGAGGCAATTCAGCGTATCGGGCTCAGGCCGGTGAGTAAGCGCAGAGTTGCAATAAAGTCCATTCTCAAAGCCATACACATGCATGTCCCAGGGCTGTACGAGCCAATTCCAAGAATCCCATCCCTTGTATCGATGTCTGCTGAGATAAATCCCGGTAACGGACTTCTCGGCAAGGAATTACACGAAGTAGAGGAAAAAATTGGAGCGAACCTTGTCATGCTGGAGAGGCTGGGTAATGATGGAACATTCAACAACATAACCGAGGAGGATATTGGAACAATCCAAGAAGGCGACAGACTCTACTTGATTCTTGAGATAGATGATGTAGGAAAGGCCGAGGAGTCACTGCGGAGCTAGTATGCGTTGGGGAGTAGTTAGCCTAATTCTTGGTTGGACTATCGGGCTGGTCACACTACCTCTGGTGATTGTGGGCCTTTACAGCCTCTATGTTGAAGGATTTGAACAAGCAATTCGCACATTTGCTCTTCCAGTAATTATTTCTCTTTCATCAGGATATCTGATGGTCTTCAGATCAGGAATTTCAGAACCCTCCTCTATGGTTAGAGACAGGGAAGCATTCGCTTCTGTGGCCCTTGGTTGGATCCCTGTCGTCGTAGTGGGGGCTCTACCTCTCTGGCTGGGGGGCATGTTCCACGGTCCTTTTGGTGATTTCTGGCACCCAGGGTATGAAAATTCAACTTCTCAGGTATTGTACGGCCTACTCCACTCCTGGTTTGAGTCGATGTCTGGATTCACAACTACGGGTGCTTCACTCGTAGACCCGGCCACTAGCCCTGTATGCGGTTCAGGTTTTGTCGGGCTAAACGAATTCAGTGGAGACTGCCTTGGCAGCCAAAGGAAAAGCCTCATTCTTTGGAGATCGGTTTCCCAGTGGATTGGCGGGGTGGGAGGCATTATGTTCGGACTCCTAATCTTCTCAAGAGCACTAGGAGGGGGCATGGCATTAGCGAGAGCAGAGTTAACTGGGCCATCAGTATCAAACCTTGGAACAACTCTAGAGAGTACGGCTAGGAAACTCTGGGGGATATACGTAGGTCTGACGATTCTCCAGGCCATCCTCCTATCGCAATTTACTAGCATGGGCTCATTCGATGCTGTCAACTATTCTCTGACTACAATGCCTTCTGGTGGTTTTGGAACAACTGACTCAGGAATAATGCAGTTTGACGACTACATAATTGAGTCGATTGTCATGATCTTCATGCTTCTTACTTGTATTAATTTCAGCCTCCTTTACTTTGCATTTTCAGGTAGGTCCAATGAGATCTGGAAAGATGAGGAGCTTCGAACATATCTGTTGATTGTCTTGATCGCATGGATTGCAATGGCTGTCAATATTTACCGATCCACTGATTTGGACTATGGAATATTGGAATCCATCAGACACTCGATTTTCCAAGCAATATCTATCACCAGTACTGGTTACTCTAGCGCTGACTTCGCTCAATGGCCAGTCTTCAGTCAGTTCGTCCTACTACTGCTGATGATTATCGGGGCCAGTGCTGGTTCTACTGGTGGCGGACTCAAAGTGCTAAGAATCCGCATAGCCTTCGAGCTTGCGAAAAGAGAGGTAATGAAGATAATTCAACCAAGAAAGGTCGTTGCTATCAGATTCAACAGATCCGTTGTCGACGAGCAGCGTGTTTGGATTATCCTAGGAATGGTAAGCTCGTGGATGGTCTTGGTCACCGCATCAATGCTAACCATTTCTTTCCTAGAGCCCGAACTTACTATGACCGATGTACTATCTGTTTCCATATCTCTTCTGGGCAATACGGGGCCCGCTCTAGGGGATTTCGGACCGTCAGGAGCAGCCGCTGCATGGGCCGGAATGAGTGTCCCATCCTTGCTCGCCTCTACGATTCTGATGTGGCTCGGTCGTCTCGAACTTCTGACTGTGCTCGTTCTCCTCCACCCAAGGACTTGGGAATCAGACTAACCAAAACTATCGAGAGTCGATTGGCTCTCATCATTGCTCTGCTCAACTTTGTCAGATGAGGGGGCTTCTTGTTTCTCTGGTGTTTCTTCATTCTGCCCAAATTCTTCCAATATTGACTTCCCAATCTTACTGGTCTTCGGAATGCCGAAAATTGCCAGATGGTCTTCTCCTGACAACCCTATCTTCTTTGATACGGTAAAGTCGTATTCAGATGCTCCAAGACTCTTATCGTTAATTGCCAGAAGAGCCGGCCATAGATCCTCCCTGAATGATGCCTTACTCGTCCCCAAGGATGCCGCTAGCCTCCCAATCAAGTCAGCATTTCTCCAAGTCTCGCCCCCCCTCCTCAGAAATTCTGGAAAACTGATGAACACACCTCCATCATTCCTTGAATCTGTTACTGCTGCAATAGCCTGGGTGGGCAATGATGAGCCCCAGTACCAAGATCTGAAAGCACGATTAGTGAATTTTGTAGCCAGATATGAATCGGAGTCGCACATGGCTCCCGAGATTTCCTCCAAACCCATGTTGCTAATCGCAGATTGATTGTTCCACGAGAACCATGCTAGCATCTCGTCCGGACTCTTGTCCGAGTTTAGGACGGCCTCCGATGCCAGAAGGCCAGAATCCGAATTGTAGGCTCTTTTCAGAGATTCGAACACGTTAATCTGTGAGTCCCTTAGTACAGACCCGGATAGCTCACTTACTGCGGCCATGTCTACATGATCACTTGTAGTTACAGACAGGGATTGCAGATCCTTAACTAGGGCTCTAAGATCACCAGGATTCCTTCGAATAAGAGCGTCGAGAGCCCCTGGATCTATTCCTATGCCCTCCGAATCAAGAACTCTTAGCGCTATCCTCCTCAAGTCCGCAGGACCGACCCTCTCGAATGTGATATTTTCTGATACTCTGTTCACCCTATCTCTATTCCTTCTCCAATTACCCCTGCCCCAGAGCTTCATCGGATCATTGCAGGTCATAATTACTGGATTCTCAGTTTTATTGAGTAGATTGAGCAACTCCGCCTTACCCCCTGAGTCTCCCTTTAGTACAGCCCCTTCTTCTGACCCCATGGTGCTATGGATTCTTTCTTCGGATACCTGTGAGAAGCCACCGCTAAGGTGGTCCACCTCATCTAGTAGTATCACGGTTTTTCCAGCGATTCCGGATTCCCTGGAGAAGTTCTCAAGGGAGACGTATTGCGAACCCCTAGTTGCAGAGGATCTGATTGCGGCTGCATTCCTTTGCTCGGAGGCGTTCAACTCCACAATTGACCAACCCTTCTCTTTTGCTATTGCATGTGCCAGAGTGGTCTTGCCCACACCCGGAGGTCCAGATAGAAGCAAACCCCTCTTTTTTGGGGCCTTCCCAGAATCCCATCCTTCCAGCCATATCCGCACTCTCCTGATCTTGTCCCCGTTACCCTCCATTTCCGACAAAGTGGAAGGGCGGTATCTTTCCGCCCAGTCATCATCGCTCTTAACCGGTTTCACGAGGCAATATTCCCGCGGCGACTATTGAAGATTAGCCTAGAACATCGAGGATAATGTACCAGATCTAAGACCACCAATCAAACCATCGAGGTCAGTGCGGATTTGCTTCTGATCGTCTCTTCTCCTGACTGTCACTGTATTATCCTCTAATGATTGATGATCAATTGTCACTGCCCAAGGAATCCCAATCTCGTCAGCTCTAGCATACCTTCTTCCTATCGATCTGCTGGTATCCATCTCTGCCATTATTCCTCGTAATGAGTTCATGTGAGCCAGAACTTCCCTAGCCATTTGGTCCATTCCGTCCTTATCGAACAGGGGGAGTATTACTAGATCGGCAGGAGCAATAGCTGGATTAAGTGACAAAATTGTATATCTTTCACCCTCTTTGTCTACTTCCTGGTAGTTGTGATCAAGAATATGCCAGATTATCCTGTCAATTCCAAATGCCGGCTCGATAACATGTGGCGTGAAGTACTCCCCGGAAACTATCGAATCCTCAACGGCACTATTCACCATATCTTCAGCGATCTCTACGATGGTGCCATCCGGGAGTCGTAAATCAAATGGAAATGAAGTCGGGATTTCTTGTAATTCAGACAGCGCCAAAGAAACCTCGCCTGCCCTTTCTCTGAAAGTCGGACCGATTACAGAACCTATTGGCTTGAGTACTTCCGCCTTCTTCTTCACTGGCTCTTCGAAGGTCCTCCATGCTCGTAGAAGGCTCGATTTCGAGTGCTCTTCGTGAGATTCTAGATCATGGCAGGTCCTATTGGCGATTCCTACGACTTCCACCCAACCATGTTCGCCCCTAAGCTCGCAGTCCCAGCAATCAGACGCATAGTGGGCCATCTCAGATCCTGCATGTTGCCTGAATCGCACCTTTGTACGGTCTATCCCTACAAACTCCAGAAAATCCATGGTCATTGCTAGGAACCAAGCCACAGTCGGGTGTTTCACAACCCCTGACTCCAAAGCTTCCTTGAATGACATCTGAAACTCTCCAGGTCGAGGGCCGTCAGGATCAGGAATCATGCAAACTCTATTCGGCCAGTTGCTTAGCTCACCAACAGGGGGGTCTTCAGGGTCAATGAAGTACTCAAGTTCAGCCATGTTGAATTCTCTAAGCCTAATCATGCCCTGCCTCGGACTTATTTCGTTCCTGTACCCCTTGCCAGTCTGCATTGCACCGAAAGGTAACTTCTGTCTGAAGTGCCTGTATAGGGCGGGGAATAGCATGAACATTCCTTGAGCAGTTTCTGGCCTCAAGAATGCGGTCCTCGACCCCCCCATAGCTCCGATACTTGTCTGGAACATGAGGTTCATCGGCATGGCCTCTTTCCAGTCGATTTTGTCACAACTCGGGCATCGAATACCTTCCTCTTCTATCAGTTCATCCAGTTCACTGGAGCTAAGGGTATCTGGGGCTTCGTGGAAATCCGATACAAGGTGATCGCTCCTGAAAGCACTCTCACAGGCTAAGCATTCTGACATCTTATCATTGAACTCGCCTACATGTCCACTGGCAATAAGTACGGACTCTGGAGTTATGTTGGGGGAGTCTATCTCAACTACGTTTGTTATCCTGCCCCAATGTTCAATCCATGACTCGATTACTCTTCGCTTAATCCTAGCACCAACTGGGCCATAGTCAACAAGGCCGGAAACGCCTCCGTAGATTTCAAACGATGGAAGAACCACGCCCCTTCTCCTAAGTAGTGAGACCAGTCTAGACATCCTTTCTCTGTCTTCCACACGGCAACCACAACCAATCGTAGTTTTCAAGCCATCCTAGTCTAAAGCATGCTTGTTGTAATTGTAGGACCTCGGAGTTTTCCCGGCATTTGTGTTAGAAATATGACGAAAATAGAGAAGCATTCATTTATCCAATCGATAGCCTGAGTCGCAAGGTGGTTTGGAAAAAATGCCAGAAATAAAGTACGTCTCTGAGATTTCTGATTCTGAGGACATACTGTCCAAGCTTTCAGCACCAGTAAGAAATTGGTTCTTGGACAAGTTCCCCGACTTTACTGAGCCCCAGAAAGTCGCAATCCCACAGATTCTTGCAGGCGAGCATCTGCTCCTTTGTTCGCCCACTGGGTCCGGAAAAACTCTAACTGCATTCCTCTCTATAATCGACGATCTTGTACGCCATTCTCTAGCTGGCTCTCTGTCCGATACCGTCCACTGCATCTATATTTCACCAATAAAGGCCCTTGCAAATGACATCCAGAAGAATCTCATAGGGCCTCTTAATGAAATAAAGGAGAGATTCCTACCTGCTAGGGCTCAGGAAATCAAGGTGGGACTCAGGACAGGTGACACCCCTCAGAAAGAGCGTGAGAGGATGCTCAGAAAACCCCCTCACATCCTAATCACAACGCCTGAATCTCTAGGACTTGCATTAGCATCTAAGAGATTCCGCCCCCTATTGAACGATTTGAAATGGCTGATTATTGATGAGTTGCACTCTCTTGTACCAACGAAAAGAGGGACTCACCTTTCATTGAGTCTAGCACTCATGGATTCGGTCGTTGAATCCGATGTTCAGAGAATCGGGATTAGCGCTACAATGGAGCCGCTAAACGATGTTGCTGAATTTCTCGTAGCAAGCGACCCAAGAGAGGACGAGGCGAATCAGCAGAGTGTCTCGATAGCAAAGATTTCCGGATCAAGAAAACTAGATCTCGATATCATCTTGCCGACCCCAAGATTCACGTCTATACCAGTTAAGGAGATTCTAGATCATAATATCGATCGAATCAAGGAACTAGTAGAGTCCCATACTACCACCCTTGTCTTCGTGAATACAAGAAACATGACCGAGACATTCGTACAACGCCTCAAAATCGCAGGACTGGAAGGAGTAGAGGGGCATCACGGATCAATGGACAAGTCGATCCGACTCGATGTAGAGCAGAAACTCAAGGAAGGGAGGCTGAGATGCGTTGTCTCCTCATCAAGTCTGGAGATGGGAATAGATATTGGGTCTGTTGACCTAGTAATTCAGGTCGGTTCTCCAGGTTCGATTGCTACCGCGCTACAAAGAATCGGTAGGGCAGGGCACCAAGTTGGAGGGCTTCCGAGGGCTAGGTTCCTCCCGACATCTTCCCATGACTTGCTAGAGATTGTGGCTCTACAGAACGGAATCCTCTCTGGAAATATGGACCTGCTAAAGTTCCCACAGAATTGTTTAGACGTTTTAGCTCAGTTCCTAATCGGACTCACAATAATAAGAGAATGGGACATTGACGAGGCGTACGAATTGGTTCAGGCATCCTGGCCGTATCGGAATCTCCCATATGACGATTACATCGAGGTTCTAGACCTCCTTGAGGAAGAAAGACGGATATGGGTGGATTGGGAGGAGAATCGATTCGGAAAGAGAGGCTATGCCCAGATGATCTACTACACCAACATAGGCACAATATCTCCCGACAACAATTACCTAGTTTTCACATCTGACGGCACTCTCGTCGGTCAGCTTTCCTCATCCTTCGTCTCAAGCCTGAGAAACGGGGACGTCTTCCTCCTCGGCGGATCTACCTACAGGGTCTCAAGCGTGATTGGAACTAGGGTAAATGTCACTCCCGCTACAGGATTCAGGCCCACTATCCCATCATGGACCGGGGAGGCCATGAGCAGGACTAGCGAACTAAGTTTGGAGGTCCTAGAACTTCTTAGCATCCTCACTGTACAATACAGAATGGGGAACTCGATTACTCCCTTCCTGATAGATGTTCTAGGTCTGAATAAGCCCGTAGCCAACGCACTCTCCCAATTCCTGGATGAGCACTCTGCGACTACGTTCCAGGTCCCATCTAGAGATAGAATACTTGTCGAACAAGTCGAAGCCCCATTGCCCACCTACGTAGTAACGACATGCAGGGGTAGGGCGTTCAACCTCGCACTTGGCTATCTTTTCGCAGGAATGGCAGTTAGAGACGAAATTACAGTTCACGAACTGTCATTCGATGAGAATGGATTCATGGCAAAATTGAGTCATGAGGTGGAGATTTCCTCTATTCCAGAGGTTTTTCGAAGCAGAGGGAGCGAGGAAATTCTGAACAAATATCTCATCGACTCTCAACTATTTGCGAAACGGTTCAGAGAGGTCTCATCCAGGAGCATGCTAAACCCCAGAAGAATAGGTGCAGAGGAAGTCAGCCCCAAGCAATTCCAACTCAAAGCTGAACAGATCATGAATAGGCACCGCACCATGGACGACTCAGTAATTGTGAGAGAGGCGATGAGTGAGATCCTAACCACGGACCTTGAGATGGACCAACTCCGACAATTCATGGAGAGAATGGGTAGCGAGGATGTCAGAATAGTACATCGGAGGGTGAAGATACCATCCCCGTTGGGCCTGACCCTATTCATGTCCTCGTTTGAGGACCTGCTCTCTCTGAGAACTAGAGCCTACCTGATAAAGGACGTCGACCCAGAGATTTTGAGGAGGCTATTGGGAGCTCGCTCTCTTGCTACTGAGCTAGATAAAGAAAAACTCTCCCAGTACTATCAGTCTAAGGTTTCAGTTCCAAAGAATGCCAACGAACTTCTCAGACTAATGGATATGGGCGGAGGGCTAGAGAGGCAGCTTACCCACCCATTATACAGTGACAAGCTGAAGGATATCGAATTTGAGACACTAAGATCGTGGGTCCATGAGCTTGCAGAGAGGGGCCTGATAACCAAGGTCAGAGGAACAGGGCTGGAGAAGATCGACGATAAGTGGTTCTCGATGAGGATGACCGAAGTCCATGGGACATTGGGGTGCCTTGCCGTGGCTGGAGCCGCCGAGATGGACGATCTTAGGGAATTGTATACCGGTGGACTAAGTTACGAGATCGGAGAAGGATTTGTGGGGGGGGATCCATCAAAATGGAAGGAAAAGCAACTCTCAGATCCGCTGGATTGCCTTAGATTGAAGCTTCTGGATATGCTTGGATCAGAAGGTCCGCAGACAATCGACTCGCTGAGTGAAAGACTCCCTTTCCCAACAGCTCAGGTTGAAGCGATTCTGCAAGAGCTAGAGATGAGAAACCTGGTATCAATTGGATTCTTTACACAAACAGAAGAAGGCGAGTTCATCCTGAGAATCGATGAGTACAGGATTACTGGCGGGGAATTCAATGTAATTGACTACAGGACTCTTCAGACCTTGATTCTCAACAAGTCCTTCTCAAAATTCGAGGAGCCCGCAGATGCGATTAGGAACCTTACTTTCGTTCAGAGAAGGGAGGAGTTGCTTCACAGGGTTGAGAACTACAGGTTCCGTGATTGGAAGGACATCAAGCACGACTCAGACATATACAATGGTAGACTTCTTCACAACAGGGTCGGATACACT
>JAPOKZ010000097.1:0-2432 GCA_029977385.1 Methanobacteriota archaeon | reverse complement strand
GAGATGGGAAAGTACCTTGTCAAGAGTTCCAATTTTACTCATCATCTCCATCTGCGCATACATGTCCGTGAGAGTGAATCTTCCCGACATCAATCTCTTTGTCAGGCGCATCGCCTCTTGCTCGTCCAGATCCTCGGGGGCTAAGTCGATGAGGCCCTTGATATCGCCCATTCCGAGAAGCCTGGAAATGAACCGATCAGACTCGAATTTCTCGATATCTCCAATCCTCTCGCCCTCGCCTACGAAGACTATCGGAGCCCCTGTCGATGAAACAGCGCTTAATGCGCCACCTCCCCTTGCAGTACCATCTAGCTTGGTTACAATAGTTCCAGTAACGCCTACTAACTCGTGGAAGGTTTCTGCCATAGGCCCTGCGGCCTGACCAACTTGAGCGTCAATAACCAGGAAGCGCTCAGAAGCATTCGCGATACTTGCAATCTCTAGCAGCTCTTCCTTTAGCTCCCCATCTAGGCTGTCTCTGCCTGCGGTGTCTATGATCACGATGTCTGCAGTTCCAACCTTACTGAGGCCGTTTCTGACAATCTGTGAGGCCACTTTTGACTCTGGCTCACCATATACCTCAACGCCCGTACCTTCTAGCATCTGAGTGAGCTGCTCAAACGCTCCCGGCCTATGCACATCTGCTTCGATTACAGCAACCTTTGCTCCGTGTGCCTTTCTCCACCAGTCTGCCAGTTTTGCAGTAGTTGTCGTCTTTCCCTGCCCATACAGGCCTACCATCAGTACTGTTTGATTATGCGGCTTGATTTCTCTAGGCGCACCAAGAATCCTTACTAATTCAGAATATATCAGGTTCATGGCATGAGTTTCGAGTCTTACTCCCGGACGAGGCTCCTCTTCCGTTAATCCCCTTTCTACCCGTTCAGTCAATTCCTTCGCCTGTCTGACGTTGAAATCAGCTTCTAGGAGGGCTCTCCTGAGCGACTTACTTAGATCCTTGACAGTTTCCTCGTCAACTTTCCTTTTCCCCTTCAGAAGTCCTATCGATCCGAGAACTCTACGCTTGAATCCCTCGAGAGCCATATAGTCCGGCTACAATCGTGCCGTTTGAACGTTATCTGGGTAATAGTGCCATTACACTACTTCATATCCGCTGTACTGAAAGGGCGTGCGTTATGGGGGGTATGTGGCCGAGGCTCCTATTGAGATGTGGGAAATGCAATTGGCTTTCGCCATAGGGTTACTAGGGATTTACGTTGGCTGGCGAGGAACTATAGCCAGGATGACGGGTTTCTATGATCTATCTGGTGCTGCAAAGTCACTACTCTTCGGAATAGTCTCAGGCGTTGTTGCCGCTTCAGCAATAGATGCACTAATTCTAGCGGAAGTCAGGAATCAATCTCAGAATATCCTCTCCCTTAGTTCAATCGCGTTCATGATAGCTCTTGCAGAGTCCTCTTTCGTACTCTTTCTGCTTGGTAGAGCTAGAACTGTTGGATTGAGAGCATGTGCTCCCTATGGTTGGACCCTGGGTTTGGGTTTCGGAGCAATGCGCTCCGCCCACCTCAACGTACGCTTATTCGACCCCGTAGTATGGGATGGTACCGGATTCAATCCTCAAAATATCGCTCTAGCCTGCTTACTAACAATTACTACCTGTCTGGCTCATGCATCCATCAGTACTTGGCAAGGATCTAGAATTCTGGACAATCAACGATTTCGCCCCCTTGTATATGCCTCATTCGCTAGGATGATTGTTATACTCGTGACGGTACTTTCCATTTTCTTCCCACTAACAATAGCTCTTTTGGCCCCATTCGTCATTTGGTCCTGGTTTCCGGCACAGGAGTCATGGTTGCCTTCTGGAATGACTCCAGCAGCCAGACAGGCATACAGACGCACACTCCGACAATCCGTGTTGAATCAGTCCCGAGCCAAAACCAGAATTAGAGGAGAATCAGTGGAATCAGAGGAATAGTAACCATCTAAGATACTTTAGAGGATTTTCCACACATGGCGCAGGATTATATCCAATCCGCATATTCATTTGTTTGAATGCGAGTGATTATCGCGGGTGCCGGCGAGGTCGGCCGTGGTGTGGCTGCAGCGCTTCGAGGCGAGAAGCGAGGTGTGGCAATGATTGATCCAGACCCCAATGCAATTAGCGACTCCCAATCTCTTGATTGCTTGCTGATTACAGGCAACGCCCTCTCTCGGGACTCCCTAGTCAGAGCAGGAATAAATGACGCTGAGATAATTGTCTTCGCGACCAATGATGACAATGTCAACATCTTGGGATGTGCATTCGCCAAGAGGGTATTCAGCGAACAGGTGGGCGATAGGACCGCGTCGGGGTTGATCACTATCGCCAATGTGCGTGACTCAGAGATCATACATCCTTCCAGGGGCGCCGGACCGTTGGAGAACTGGGCTCGAACAAACTTCGTTGTGTCGCCATCTACTGATGTCGT
>JAPOKZ010000107.1:0-2229 GCA_029977385.1 Methanobacteriota archaeon | reverse complement strand
GTCATGGGAGAAAACCCTCATTCCAGAGGCTAGCCAGTCTCTCTCTCTGAGTAGAGTAATAGTCCGCTCGACATCGCGATTTGGAACCCTCAGGTGACGCATCACGTTGATGGGCCGGTAGGCTCCATCGCTTGACAATGACGGAGATGAGTGTAACTTGATCAAGAGCATCCTAATCTCTCCTGTAAAACGATACTTGCTCACAAAGAGGATGTTCGAAGCAGCGAAGAAGATAGCCCACATCAAGGGAAAGAAACTGATGGTGATTGGTGATCCCTGTAGCGGGAACTACTTCCAGTTCATGTCCACCATGTTCCCTAACTGCGAGCATGGGGACGTGACCGTGGATTTGCACGGTTGCGATGAGTGCAATAGAATGGATATCAACGACATGTCGGCATGGGAGGAGTTCGATGATTCTGCGTTCGTAGTTATGGAGACAGGGGTTCTCGGATTTTCGAAGGACATTGGGATGGTTCTTTCTCAAATCAGGAGGGTCTCGGGAGGAGACTTCCTTTCTGCTGGAGGGAACAAAGGTTTTCTTTGGGAGAAGTTCCTGTACAAGACCTACAGCAAGGAGTTGGTCTACTCTATGGATCCTTTCGACTCACGCGTAGATGATCATTACTCTGGGATTTTGTTGGGTCGGAAGGGTACCTTTCGCCAGAAGTTCTGAGGCACATCATATTGATGTGCATGAGAGCATAGGGAAGGAGGATGGCTACCGATGAGGTTCCTGCAGGGCTATGGCTGATTGGTATCGGTCCGGGGGATCTGGAGAACATGACTGAGAGGTCTCGGAGAGTGGCACGAGGGTGCAAGAAGAGGTATTTGGAGGGATACACAGCGGTTCTACCCTCTGAGCAGGAGGATCTACTGGAGAGTGTCATAGGGCCCTGGGAGAGGATGATGCGCCCGTCTGTGGAAAGCCCGGATGGACTTCTTGAAGAGGCACGGAACGATTCTGTGGCTCTTTTGGTTGTTGGAGACCCTATGCAAGCTACCACTCACATCGATCTAGAGGCTAGATGCATGGAGGAAGGTATTGCCTTCGAAGTAATCCCCGGGATGTCTGCCACTTCACTCGCTGTCTCCCTATCTGGCCTTCAATCGTACAAGTTCGGAAGGCAGGTCACACTCCCATATCCATACGGAGATTATCTGGCCACATCACCACTGGAAATGATCCTGAGAAATTTGGAAGGTGGCTTGCATACGCTGGTTCTTCTGGATCTCGACCCGACGGGGATGGGTTTCGACCTCCCGACGCCTATGAGTCCGTCACAAGCCATTTCCACTCTAGAGAGGATGACGGCTAAGTGGTTGGAAGAGGGAGATGGTCTAGATGGCCCTAGCATGGTAGTCAGCGAGTGGGAGGGGATTCTTCTGAGTGATATTGGAACCAAGGACCAGAGAGTCTATTCAGGAAGCCTTGGTGAAATCTCAAAGATTCAGGGAGGATGGATACATACCCTGATTATACCATCGAAAATGAGCGATAACGAAAGAGAGGCTTTCAGCAGAAGGAGATCGATGTAGAGCCCCCGACGAACTCAAGTCTGAGACACCTTTCGGTAGATTCGATATCATGGCCAAGCCTCCTGCAGAAGTTAGGTTTCCAGGTGATAGGAGCCGTAGGAAGAGAGTGAGGGTGAGGGGGATTAAACAGGCCTCGAAAGAAATCCAGCAGAGGCTGGAGAGGAGCCTGGAGGCCCTGCTGGAAAATCCAGAGAGTTTCCTACCAGAGATACTCGGAGAGTTGGGGAAGGTGTCCTTCTTCGGGAGTAAGGACCCCATGGCCTTGACGTTGCACGAGCTCAAGGCTGTCTCATCGAAAAGAAACGATATCAGATGGCTGAAGAAGAGGATGTCCAAAAGAAGCGGAGGAGACGTATCCCGTTCCCTTGCTGGTAGTCTGGTAGCAGCTTCCGAGGAGGACTTGACCACAGTCTCGGTGTTCAAGAGCGACGTCTATGGAAACGCTAGCTACCTAAAGAGAGGCAGTGGTAGGCCTGGTCATCTTGTAGGCATTCAGAACTTCAACCATCCTCGACTGAGGCTTTTGGTCTGGGACGACCATGCCAAGGCAGGACAGTACTTCTTCTCGTGGGACGGAGGTTTCGTGTTCACTGGATTTGAGCCGGCCCCGCCGTCCGAGTGGGTGCAGTGGACACTTGGAAACACTTCAGTTGATCTACAGGGAGATTCATACAAGTGGTCCATGGGACT
>JAPOKZ010000128.1:0-1789 GCA_029977385.1 Methanobacteriota archaeon | reverse complement strand
GGGCTTGCGAGATCATGAGTTGCCCGTTGATTTCATCCTTGGAGGGTGGTCCAGTCATCGCATGGAAGCTGCACTCCGGACGACTTTCTGCACGCCCTTAGTAGATGCCGCCGAACACGGCCTCTGCAGAGATTGTGAGTCGTCCTGGAAAACCAACCACATGACTAGAGCCTGGAGGATCGACGTCATATGGGGTATGTCTTTGGGGGGGTTCTCAGGCCCCGACCTGAGGGGTGAAGGAGATCAGTCTTAAGTGCGCTTGGTCAGAGGGGAACGGTCGTGGGACGAGCCATTCATTCAACTTGGGCCAGCTAGATTAGGTTTTGACCCGGCTGGCTTGGGGTTTGGTGTTCGCTGATCGACTGTTCCTGCTTTGGTTTTCCACGTCTCGACGCGGGCATTGTATCCACCACCTCTTTTGCTGCAGAAGAGGCAAAGCTGGCCCTCGATCTCAGTCCCCATCGGAGATGCGAGGGTTGCATGCTGCGGAAGATACCTTGCCTGTAAGTGATTGACTTTTCTCTGCTGTAAGGAGTGAGGCGGATGGAATTTTCCCCCTTAGATATTGGATGGTTGACAACCTGGTTGGCAGTGAAAGGTTGTCAAGGTGGATTATGGCATGTGTTTAGAATGGATGTATGTTAGGTTTAAAGAGTTTGTGTAACTGTGATTTGACTGTGGAGTGACGTAAGAGGAGTGAATGGATACCTGCTCGAACGGGAAGTAAAGATGGTAGCTACTGAAGGACGATTTACACAACAACCACCAGTCACAACTCACAGGCTGTCGTTTTGTGGAAGTGAATCGAAGCTACGGAAATACTCACTCCCGGGGGGATTGAGTAGGAACAAGTGTGATTGGCTTGGAACCTCTTGTGGTGGATGGTGCTTCAGGGAGACACGTGGATGCGACACTCAGGCGCATCACTCCGAGTGTCCGACCGGTTACGAGTTCCAGAACAATAGAGAAAAGGTATTCAAGGAACCTCTCGGATATGGGCACGGTACATAAGCGCTGGGAGACGCTTCGACACGTCACTCGGCTGACTGGCGTGTCACTTTCTTAGGAAGATGTCCCACCGATGACAAGTAAGGAGGATCCGGCCGGTACTTATCGAGATAAGGTATTGACACCGGGTTTCATCCAGGAGAAGAGGTCACGCGCTGACGATTGGAGAGCGTAGCACCGGCGTAGCGTTAAATAAGCGGATGAACGAAAGCAAATGTCAGATGGAAAGGATAGCAATTCCCCCATGGTGGCACGGGAAATTGGTATGCCAGTTGCGACAGGTAGCAAACTGTGCTGGTGGATTGCACACGATCGAAGAGACGAGATCTTTGATACACCATGGCGATCATCTCACAATCAGCAATGCCGAGGTGATCGCGATGTTAGATTAGCGGCAAGCATTGCCGCAGCGCGGTGCTATGGTTCGGTGCTCCCCCATTGTGGCCCCATGGAGGCCCTATGGGAGGCATTCGAGTTTGACCACCGGGTCTGCGGTGATCCTTTTTTTGTTCCCACCCTCCCTCCCTTTTTTGTGGAGTTTCTTGAGCGGTCATGTTGCTGCCCCAACATGACAGGAGATCAGTCTTAAGTGCGATTAGTCAGAGGGGAATGGTCGTGGGACGAGCCATTCATTCAACTTGGACCAGCTTGATATTAGGTATTTGCCCGGCTGGCTTGGGGTTTGGTGTTCGCTGATCGACTGTTCCTGCTTTGGTTTTCCACGTCACGACGCGGGCATTGTATCCACCACCTCTTTTGCTGCAGAAGAGGCAAAGCTGGC